>CAYFIG010000487.1:0-1512 GCA_964342905.1 uncultured bacterium | reverse complement strand
AACGCGTCTCGTACAGTTCGAGGATCCGGTTTTTTGTACGTTTAGCAACTCGTTCAAACGCTTGGCGTAACTGCTTGAGATCCACCGGTTTCAATGTTAGCCGGGTTATCTCGGTGGCGATCGGAAGGAGATCGCAGACAATGGCTTTGCGGCCTGCTTTGAGCGCTTCCAGGGCGACGACACCACTGCCGGCGAACGGGTCGAGCACTATGCCTCCTTCCGGGCAGTAGGTCTTGATGTATTCGGCCACGACATTCCAGGTCTTCCTTGCCCAGAACTTGTGCCAAACATACATCGACGTGTGAGGGAGTGGGGGGATTTGGCGGTCTATGTGACCGAGGGGCTGAGCGACGGAAGAAGTAGGAGCGCCCCGAACGCGCCGCCTAGCGGTCATGACAGGGCGTGATCAAGTCGCTTCGCGATTTCCAGGGCGGCGGCGATTCGGATAATCTTGACGGAGTTCAACCCCTTGATCTTTAAAAAGTCTCCCATGTCCTGTCCGAAGAGTCCGAGGAAAGAGCCAAACCGAGCGAGGAGGTCCTCAGCGATCACTTTGGGCGGGCGGCCCCGAATTCCTGATCCGATAATCTCCGCGAAGAGGTCCGCGTCGCTAGGCCCTTGAGGCTGAGGCTCCCGTTGAGGGAGGGGTTGAGGGAGGGATTGCAAGGAACTGAACAAATCGGGCTCAGCCGGGGGGGTAGTCTTCGGTGGCCTCAGCAGGCGATGGAGTCGCCGGCCGAGTTCAACAGCGGCGAGGATGCGCGCTGCCTTCCTGGGACCCAGGCCAGGGATGCGGGCAAGATCCTCAAGGGTCGCTCGCCGGTGGATGCCATGGAGTCCGACGTATTCGTCAAGAACCGCGTTCGCGATGGCGAGCGCGGGACGACCTGCGACACCCGCGCCGATTAAGATTGCTAGTAACTCGGCCTGCTTGAGAGTATGCGGGCCTTCCTCGACAAGCTTTCCTCCGGGATGGCGCCATGTCAGCGCTTTTTGAACAGGGGCATCCGGAGTTGGGGTTGGGTTGACAGCGACCCGTCGAGTCACGCGCCTATTCTATCGGCCGTGGGATAAAGGTGCAAGAATTTTAAGAAAAAACCACGGTTACGCCTGGCGAGTCGTGAGGGCGACGCCGACCAGGACGGCCAGACCGCCGAGCAGTTGGGCCAGGCCGATTTGCTCTCCGAGCATTGCGGCGGCCAAGAGCACACCCACCACGGGTTGGAAGTTCATGAAGATCGCGGACCGGCTGGCCCCCACGGCCTGCACCGCCTCGTACCACCAGACGTGGGCCAGGGCGCCAAGGATTGCCTGGTAGAGGACAACACCCCACGCTGTCAGCGAGGTCAGGCGTGGGGGAGGGAAGAGCGGGGCCGTGGCGAGCGCCAGCGGCAGCAGCATGATGGTCCCGAGCACGTAGGCTGCGGTGGTGGCCAGGACGGGAGACTGCACCGCCAGGACGCGCTTGCCGTAGATCGTGTAGGCGCTCCAGCCCGAGATCGCGAAGAGCAC
>CAYFIG010000486.1:0-1515 GCA_964342905.1 uncultured bacterium | reverse complement strand
CGGCCGGCATGAGAGGGAGATAGATACCCGCCCCCTCAGATGACCCGCTCGCGTCGGAGGGCTTCGATACGCTCTCCCTCATAGCCCATGAGATCCCGGAGGACCTCCAGGGTGTGCTGGCCCAGCGTCGGAGGCGGGGCGATCTCCTCTCCGGCGCTCTGGAATTTGAGAGGCGTGCCGAGAAGCTTGAGCGGGCTCCCCGAGGGTCCCTTGACCTCCACCACCATCTGCCTGGCCCGGGCCTGGGAGGAGGCTAGCGCCTCGTCCACCCGATACACCGGACCTGCCGGGATTCCTTCCTCAGCCAGGCGGGTCATCCACGCCTCTCTGGGGCGCGAGGCGATCCGTTCTTCCAAGATGGGGACCAGGATCTCCCGGTGCTGCCAGCGGAGGTCGTTGCTGGCAAAGCGGGGATCCCCGATCAGCTCGGGGAACTCCAGGGCCCGGCAGAAGCCTGCCCAGAAGTGGTCGCCGTACACCGCCACGGCCAGATACCCGGTGGGCGTCCAGAAGATCTGGTACGGGACCACGTTGGGATGTCCCGCGCCCTCTGGTCCCGGAACGTTTCCAGAAGCCCAATAGTAATGAGCGAGGTAGTTGAGGAGGGAGAGCTGGACGTCCATCATCGCGACGTCAACCCACTCCCCCTGGCCCGTCATCTGACGGCGGTAGAGGGCCGAGATCACCCCCAGCGCGAGAAAGACGCCCGCCCCGAGATCCCCGATGGGGATCCCCATCTTCACCGGCGGTTTGCCGGGCTCTCCCGTGAGGCTCATCCCGCCCCCCACGGCCTGCGCCACGAGGTCGAACGAGGGGAGATGGCGCCACGGGCCGGTCTGGCCAAAGCCCGAGACAGAGCCCAGGATGATCTGTGGGTTGGCGGCCCTGAGCTTTTCGTAGTCGAGCCCAAGCTTCGCCATGGTTCCGGGCCTGAAGTTCTCCAGCACGATGTCGGCCTTGGCCACCAGCTCCAGAAAGATCCGCCGCCCCTCGGCGTGCCGCAGGTTCAGCGTGAGGCTTTTCTTCGAGGCGTTCCCGCTCACAAAGTGGGCTGACAGCCCATCCTGGAAGTAGAGCGAGACTTGGCGCATGGGGTCGCCGGCCTCGGGTTCCTCCACCTTGATCACTTCAGCGCCCAGGTAGGCCAGGAGCATGGTTCCGTAGGGCCCGGCCATGTACCGAGTCAGATCAAGGACACGGACGCCATTCAGCGGTCCCACGACCCCGTTCCGTTTCTCGGCTCACGGCACCCCGCTCCTTCACGATCTGGTGCTCGGTCTTCCCTATCGGGTTCCCGAAGAGGTGCAGCATGCCAAATTCCATAGAAGCCTCTCGTTCTCCATGCATTCGTCCCTCACGCCTTCGGTCGGAGATCCCTCACCCGTTGGGCCTTGCCAACGCTCCGCTCCAGGGTCTTGGGTGGAAGGACGGTGACCTCCACCGTGAGCCCCAGCGCCTCGTGGAGCTTCCGGCGGATCTGGGCCGCGAGGACGACCATCGCCTCAGGGCCCGCCG
>CAYFIG010000485.1:0-1516 GCA_964342905.1 uncultured bacterium | reverse complement strand
CAGTAAACGCCCCCTTCTCGTAACCGAACAGCTCAGACTCGATCAGGGTCTCGGGAATCGCCCCGCAGTCCAGGGCGATAAAGGGCTTCTCGCGTCGGGCACTCTGCTGGTGGATGGCCCGTGCCACTAGCTCCTTGCCCGTTCCTGTCTCCCCTTGGATGAGGACAGTGAAGGAGGACCAGGCCACCTGCGTGACCTGCTGAATGACCTTTTGGATCTCTCGACTCTGGCCCATCAGCTCCCTGAGGGAGCCACCCTCGACGAGCCGAGCCCTGAGTGCCTCGACCTCGGCCAGCAGCTCCTGCCGCTCGAGAGCCCGCCGCACGGTGAGGACGATGTCATCGTTGTGAAACGGCTTGGTGAGGTAGTCGTAGGCCCCGAGTCGCATGGCCTGGACGACCGTGGGGATGTCGCCGTAGGCTGTGAGCATGATCACCGGGACTTGGGGGGCAATCGCCTTCAGCTTCCCGAGGGTCTCCATCCCTCCGAGCTTTGGCATCTTGAGGTCGAGGAGGATCGCCGAGGGCGCGTCCATCCGAACTCTCTCCAAGGCGACCCCCCCATCCTCGGCCAGGACCACCTCAAAGCCCTGCGCCTCGAGGATTCCGCTGAGGAGGAAGCGCATGTCGGGTTCGTCGTCTACCACCAGGATCTTGGCCATCTTCGGTGGGCTCCTCTGTGGAGGGTCCCGAACTCGCGAGATCCAGCATCGGTCCGACGCCCGGTTGGAACGTGGCAACAGGCTCCATGATAGACGAAAGCCGCCGAATCACCCAGGCGATTCGCTCGCAGCGTTCGATAATCATCTTTATCCTCCCGGCAGCGCTCGCTTCCTCGATCTCTCTCTCCAGCATCTGGGCATGGCCAAGGATCGCGGCCAGGGAGTTGTTAATCTCATGGCTTAGGGCGCGGGCCACCTCCAGAATAGTCGCGACTTTGGCGGCCTTGAGGCGCGCTGCCTCCAGCTCTCTCTTCTCCAAGGCCCTTCTAAGGGTAAAGAGGATCTCGTCGTTGTCAAAGGGCTTGGTGAGGTAGTCGTAGGCCCCGAGCCGCATGGCCCGGACGGCAGAGGGCAGAGCCCCATAGGCTGTGACGATCACCACGGGTATGTGAGGATCCACCGCCTTCACCTGCTTCAGAACCTGGATGCCGTCGAGCCCCGGCATCCTGAGATCCAGGAGGACCACGTCCGGGGACTCGCGCGAAATCTGCTCCAGGGCGGCTCGGCCGTTCTCCGCCGCGACCACCTCGAAGCCCTGATCTCGGAGCACTCCCGCCAAGAGCCAGCGCATGTCAGGCTCGTCATCCACCACCAGGGCCTTGGGCATCACCCGCTCCATCATTCCTCCAGGACCTGCTCGGGGTGTACCGCAGCCGGCAGGAAGATCGTAACTCGGGTTCCCTTCCCCTCCTGGCTCTCCACGCTCAGCCTCCCCCGGTGGGCCTCCACGTGGCGGTAGGCGATGGAGAGGCCCAACCCCGTCCCCCGCTCCCGGGTGGTGAAGAAGGGGTCGAA
>CAYFIG010000484.1:0-1516 GCA_964342905.1 uncultured bacterium | reverse complement strand
CCGACCTTTCCGGTGGCCGAGGCGCTGGCCGTTCGGGGCGGGCGCATCGTGGCAGTGGGGAGCACGGACGAGGTACTCTGGCTCCGGGACGGGGAGTACGAGCAGGTGGTGCTCCCCGGCTTCGTGGACGCCCACAATCACTTCGCGATCGGCGCGCTGGAAGTCTTCTGGGCTGACTGCCGGACGCCACCGCTCCGATCCGTCTCAGAGATCCAGGCTGCCCTGCGCAGCGCTGCCAGCGAAACCCCACCGGGAGCATGGATCCGTGGCTGGGGCTACCATCACGCGAGGCTCGCCGAGCGCCGCCATCCGACGCGTTACGAGTTGGACGCGGCGGTGCCTGATCGCCCGGCGCTACTCCTCCACTTCTCCCACCATCAGGGCGTGGCCAATTCGACGGCGCTGGCCGCGGCGGGAATTACGCGCGCTACTCCCGACCCCCCAGGAGGGGAGATCGCGCGTGATAAGGCCGGAGAACCTACCGGGCTCCTCTTCGAGCGCGCCATGGGCGAGGTCGAGCGGGCCTCGCGCGAGGGCTGGGAAGCTCGCTTCCCAGAGGTCGTGACTGCTGCGAGCCGCCGCTATGCCGCCGTCGGGATCACCACGGTCCAGCACGCCGCGGTGAGCCCGGCGATGGAGCGGCGCTACGTTGAGGCCGAGCAGTCCGGGCAACTACGGATCCGAGTGCAGCGGATGGCGGTCAATCCGTCAGGGTGGTTTGATCCCCCGTGGGACCTGGTCCGAGAGGCGGCGAATGGCCGTGTCCTCAAGCTCTTCGTTGATGGCGGGTATCGCTGCGCGATGCGCCTGCCGCGCGACGGCCAAGAGACCACTAGCGGATTCCTCTTCTACCAGCGTGAGGAGCTGGCCGATCTCCTGGTTCAGGCGTGGCGAGCGGGGTGGCGCGTTACCTGCCACGCCCTTGGCAACTTGGGAGTCGAGGTGGCGGTGGGCGCCATCGAGGACGCGTTGAGACGCGAGCGGAGTGGGGAGGGGAAGGTGCGGATCGACCACGCCATGTTCCTCACCCGAGAGCTGATCAGTCGAATCCGAAACCTGGAAATCTTCGTCGTGACCCAGCCCACGTTCGTCTACGACTTGGACCCGGGGAGCCGGAGGCTTCCCCCTGGCTTTTTCTCGTTGCCCTTCGGAAGCCTGTTCAACGAAGGAATCCTCCAGGCCTTTTCCTCCGATTACCCCTGTGGGAGCCTGGCGCCGCTCACGGGGATCTACGCCGCGGTCACGCGTCGCTCACGGGACGGCCAGGAGGCAGATCCGGCGGAGCGAATTTCTGTCCAGGCGGCGCTTGAAGCGTATACGATCGGCGCCGCTAAAGCCGGGGGCTTGGAGCACGAATGCGGAAGCCTGGAGGCAGGGAAACTGGCCGATCTGGTTGTCCTGAATGCGAACCCGTTAGAAGTCCGCCCCGAGGACTTGCTCAGGATCAGAGTGGTTAAGACCCTTGTGGCCGGGCAGGAGGTGTGGCCATGACCAACCGTGACCAGTTGATCAGGGA
>CAYFIG010000483.1:0-1529 GCA_964342905.1 uncultured bacterium | reverse complement strand
GGAGGGTGCGGATACTGGCAAGCTGAAGGAGGGCGCCAAAGTCAAGCTGAGCTACGCGGAGCGCGACGGCAAGAAGTTGATCACGGGTGTCGAGGCCGTGTCCGACTAAACTAGCCACGCTCCATTCGGAGGGGGGCTCTGCCCCCCTCCGGCCGCCTTCGCGCACGTGACGCTGGACCCCCGAGCGCCTGTGGGTGGCAACCGGACAGCGAGCAAAGGAGGTCGAGCGCGGGGGGTGCTGGAACGACGAAGAACGTGGGTCGCCGATCGGAATTCCGCGCGCTTCTTTGTGAAGGGAGAGATTAAGCACTCATGCCTGTGTGGCCGAGCGAGATCGAGATGCCCTTCGTGAAGTTCGTCTTTCCTGGTTGGGCCCTCTCCCTGGTCGGCGCGCTCCTCCTCTTAGGCGCCGCGGTCTACTGGACCGTGAAGAGCGACGGCATCCGCCTCCACGTCAGACCCGCATGGTGGCGTGTCGCGGTAGCCATCGGCACACTCTCCTTCATCCTGGGAGTCGTCTGGCAGCTCGTGGGCTATGTCCGAATAGGGGCCGTCACGTGGCCCGAGTGACCTCACGCCCTGGCATCTCTGAAACAGCCGGCATTGGCTCCATGGACGATGGCGGCACCAGCCGGGTCGGTGCCATGAGAAGCCTGGCCATCGCGGCCCTGGCCATCATCGCCGTCCTCCGGGAGTACGCGGTGGACCTCTGCGGAGCCCCTGATTGCCACCGGAAAGATCCTCCAGGTTCCCGAGTACCTTCTGATCCGGTGGCTGGTATGGCAGCGCCGGGAACGGAGGTGGCGGTGCTGATTGGCGGATGACTGGCCATGGTAAGCACTCGCGAAGTAGTAGCCCGCGCCGCGGCGGAGTCGACGAGGCGCCAGCGCGATCATTGCGAACGAAAACTTCCGCTTGACATGGCGCGCCTGTCAGGATAGGGTTTGCACGCTATGACCGACGGAACTACGCGGATGCTGCTGCGGGACCTGATTATTCTGGCGCTGCCGGGCCTGCCCGGCGCATCCGTGCGTTCGTCGGGTTAACCAAGACGCCGGATGCCACGGGCAGGAAACGGCCCGTGGCACTGAAAAACTTGAAGGGCCACGGGCAATCCCGTGGCCCTTCGTTTATGGTCGCCCCCTTTGGAGGTCGAGTGAAGTTGCGGCCGGTTCAGACGAACGAGTACGGAGATTCGAGGGCGGTCAGGCATGGCGTTCGGGACCCGAATCTCCTTGACACTAAACGGACAAATTTGTTAAGGTTAACAAACACTTTCAACTCATCCCAGCGCCCGTATTCTGGGCGTCTTCGAGCGAGGAGATCGGCGCCGATGAAGTACGTGTACTTCTTCGGGGGCGGCACGGCGGAAGGATCCACCCACGTGAGGAACCTGCTTGGCGGCAAGGGGTGTGATCTGGCCGAGATGACCAACCTGGGGATTCCGGTGCCTCCAGGCTTTACGATCAGCACAGAGGCCTGGACCGCTTACACCAGAGGGGAGAAGCGTTACCCCGCTGGGCTCTGGG
>CAYFIG010000482.1:917-1535 GCA_964342905.1 uncultured bacterium | reverse complement strand
TACAACGCGTCACAGGCCAGGCACCCCACGGTCGAGGTCCGGGCCTCTCGCTTTTTGGCCCGGATCTTGGACGTCCTCAAGCGGGAGGGGTTCATCCGCACGTGGAAACCCATTGGGGAGACGCCGGCCCAGCGGATGCTGCGCGTCTATTTGAAGTACGTGCAGAAGAGGCCGGTGATCACCCGCCTCGTGCGGATCTCCAAGCCGGGGATGCGGCGGTACTACAAGGCCCGTGAGCTCCCCCGCGTCCTCGGGGGCTTGGGGATCGCGGTCGTCTCCACCTCGAGAGGGCTCATGACGGAACGGGACGCCTACCGGAAACGCATTGGTGGAGAGCTCGTGTGCTATGTGTGGTAGCGGCTGATGTCACGCATTGGACGCTCCCCGATCCCGCTCGCCGCCGGCGTCACGGTGACGCCTGAGGGCCAGCAGCTCCACGTGGAGGGGCCCAAGGGGAAGCTTTCGATCGCCTTGCCCTCGATGCTCTCGGTGCAGCTCCAGGACCAGTGCCTCAAGGTCGCGTCGTCAGACCAGCGCGCGTCGGGGAAGATGGTGCATGGGCTGTATCGAGCCCTGATCGCGAACATGGTCCACGGCGTCTCGAGCGGGTTTTCCAAG
>CAYFIG010000482.1:0-907 GCA_964342905.1 uncultured bacterium | reverse complement strand
TGGGTGGGATTCCGGGCCCAGCTCAAGGGGAAGCAGCTCTCCCTGAATGTCGGCTTCTCCCACCCGGTCGTCGTGCCGATCCCTGAGGGGATCACCGTTGAGGTGCCGAAGCCCACGTCGGTGATCGTGAAGGGGTCGGATAAGTACCTCGTCGGTCAGTTCGCGGCCAACCTCAGACGGATCGCCCCACCGGAGCCGTATAAAGGCAAAGGGATCAAGTACGCCGGCGAACCCATCAGGCGGAAAGCCGGCAAGGCGGCGACCGGCTCGGGCGCGAAGGCAGCATCCGGATGACCCCACCACCTGTGGCAGGTAGTGGGATGAACAGGGTCGATCCATGAGCCTGGCCATCAGTCGGGACGTGGGACGACGTATCCGCCACCGCCGACTCCGGAAGAAGGTCGTCGGGCTGCCGGATCGACCGCGGTTGGCCATCTTCAGGAGCCATCACCACCTCCAGGCCCAACTGGTCGATGACGTCTCAGGGAAGACGCTCCGCGGCTGGTCCACCAAGGATGATCGGCTCAAGAAGCTGGCCCGAACCGGCAATGTGGAAGCGGCGAAGGAGCTTGGAGCGTTGATCGCCAAGGATGTCGCCAGTCAGGGCACGACGCGTCTCGTGTTTGACCGGGGAGGCTACCTGTACCACGGACGGGTGAAGGCGCTCGCCGAGGCGCTTCGCGCAGGAGGGATCCAGGTGTAATGGCGTATCAGTATCAGGGTCAGCGGTCAGGACCTCGTGAACGCGCCCAACAGAAGGACGGCACCCAGCTCCTTGAAAAACTCATCAGCGTGAATCGCGTGGCGAAGGTCCACAAGGGGGGCAAGCGGTTGGCCTTCAACGCCCTCGCGATAGTGGGGGATGGCAAAGGGCGCGTCGGGATGGCGCTCGGGAGATCCAACGAGT
>CAYFIG010000481.1:0-1538 GCA_964342905.1 uncultured bacterium | reverse complement strand
ACGCGGTGCTGTCGCGAGGGCCAGGGGCGATCTTCATCACCCCGGTGCCCGTGGAACGGCTGGATTTTGAGCGCGTCGCGTTCCGCCCCCACGAGATCGTGGTGACCGTCCGCAACAGCGGCCCGCAGCCGGTCGTCATCGCCCAGATCATCGTGAACGGCGCCCTGTGGAACTTCTCCGCCTTCCCCGGTCAGGAGGTCCCCCGCCTCGGGCGGGCGCGCCTGGTGATTCCCTTCGACTGGGTGGAGGCCGAGCCGTATGCCGTTGAGGTCATCACCGGCGGCGGGTTCAAGTTCGGCCACGAGGTGCACGCCGCCTTCCTCACCCCCGGGCCCACGCGCGAGGCCTTCTGGGCGTTCGCGCTGCTCGGCCTCTACGTGGGGGTGATCCCGGTCTACCTGGGGCTCGCCTGGCTGCCGGCCCTGCGGAGGCTGAGCCGGCGCGGGTGGGGAGCGCTCCTCGGGCTGACCGTGGGCCTCCTGGTGTTTCTCGGCATCGACGCGCTGACGGAGGCGCTGGAGGTGGCCGAGCGCATTCCAGGCATCTTCCAGGGCGTCGGCCTGATCACCATCGGCACCCTGGGAAGCTTTCTCGGGCTGGTCGCGCTGAACCAGCGTCTCCTCGGGGCGGGAGCCAGGAAGGGACCGTTCCATGCGCGCCTCACCCTCGCGTATCTGATTGCCCTGGGCATCGGTCTCCACAACCTCGGTGAGGGGCTGGCCATCGGAGCGGCGTATGTGCTGGGGGAGATCTCCCTGGGGACGCTCCTGGTGGTGGGGTTCATGATCCACAACATCACCGAGGGGCCCGCGATTCTCGCCCCCGTCGCCCGGGCGCCCGAGTTCCGCGGCCGCAGGCTCGCGACCCACCTCGTGCTGCTGGGGCTACTCGGCGGGGCCCCCACGATCGCCGGCGGGTGGCTCGGAGGTCTGGTCTATTCGGACCCGCTCGCGGTGCTCTTCCTGGCCGTCGGGAGTGGGGCGATCTTCCAGGTCGTGTACGAGGTCACGAGGTTTATGTCCCGGGAGGCCGAGGGAGGACTCGGCCATCCGGTCAACTTCGCCGGTTTTCTCGCCGGCCTCGTCCTGATGTATGTGACGGCGCTGTTCGTGGCTGGCTAGAAGGAGACGGGACCACTCGGGTCACACCCATCTCTCTGCAGCGGACCAGGATAAGGACTTGTGAGGTGAAGCATCATGACGAGAACACGTGTGGGGCTGGTCGTCGGGCTGGTGCTGCTGGGAGTGGCGCTTGTGGTGGTACTGCCAAATTCAAGGGCGGGCCAGACCGCACCGACCAAACGCACGATCTACATGGCTGCGGTCGAGCCGAAGGGCGGCGCCTCCGTCACCAGTGAGGCGTTTCCGACCGCCCCGCTGCCCCCCGGTCCGGGTTACGTGCTAAATCGACCGGACAGCACGGGACGCTGGGAAGTCTCGACCTATCAATGGCAGCCGGGGTTTATCCTGGCCAACCAGGGCGAGGACGTCACGCTGGAGATCATCGGGATCAACGGCGCCGAGCACCCGTCGTTCATC
>CAYFIG010000480.1:457-1540 GCA_964342905.1 uncultured bacterium | reverse complement strand
CTTCTCGAGCTGCTCGGCAAGCTGTTCGAGTCGGATGCCCTGGCGGTGATCGCGAGCGTCCGGCCCCTGCCGCTCGGCGCCATGGCGCTCCTCGCTTACGGGCAGGTCCTTGCCGCAGGGTATATGATCCCGGTGCAGTCCACAGCGGTCCCGTTACTGTTTGTCGGCTTGGGGCTCTTCCTGGTCCTCCTCGGGGTGATCCGCCTGGTCAGACAGTATCGGGGTTCTTGATGCCTGAGACTATTTCATCCTCCAGGACGCTACGAAGCCTGGCGCAGCGTGAGGTCCACTTCCAGGCGGATCAGGTCCTCGATGCTGAGGACGCGGAAGATGCGGGGCTGAGTCAGCTCGAAGTCTCCGAACTTGAAGGCGGTCCTGGCTTGGAGGCGGACGGCCCGGCCTTGAAACTCGGCCGTGCCATCCCACGTCGTCGGGCGGGTGACGCCCCGAACGGTGAGGTTGCCCAGGATCTGCACGCTCGCGCGTCCCGATGCGGGCAGGGGGAAGGGAAGGCCGCGGACCTCGCGAGGGACGAGCTCCGTGTAGGGGAAGCTCGCGGTCGTGAGGGTGTTGGCGCGCAGGTAGTTGTCGCGCTTGGCCTCGTCGCTCCTGAGCGTCCGGAGGTCCAGCGTGACCTTTGAGCCGGGCCCGAGCCGGCCCTCCCCATCGAAGGTGATCGTGCCGCTGATACTCCGGGTGGTCCCCACCGCGTCGTTGGGGAACCGGAGTCCGGCCAGCTGCTCGCGGACGAACTGGCCCGTGAAGAGCTTCCCAAGGTCGGCCCCGGCGGTCGGCTGCAGCTCTCCTCTGGAGTGGCGGAGGAACGGGATCCCCAACTGGCGGCCCAACACCTCCGCCAGCTGTTCCTCCGTGACCATCCTCAGCGTCACGAGGGCCTCGCCCATCCGCTTGCCCGAGGTCTTCTGGAAATTGACGGCGTCGCGCAACTGCGGGTCGGTGAGGAGCCCTTCCTTGACGAGGATCTCGCCGAGCCGGATGTGGGTCCTAACCGTCATCTCACCAGGCCGTCGACCGTGTCGACGAACTCGACGTCAGCCGCTTGTCCTTCCTGCGCCAGCATCG
>CAYFIG010000480.1:0-447 GCA_964342905.1 uncultured bacterium | reverse complement strand
AGGAGCTTCCGGCCGGCCGTGTCATCCAGGATGTGGGGCGTGATGAAGAGGAGGATCTCGGTGTTCTCCCTCTCGGTGGTGGCCCGCTTGAAGGGTGCCCCTATGAGGGGAAGGTCCCCGAGGCCGGGGATCCGCCGGTTGGACCGCGTCTCCTCGCTGGAGATGAGCCCGGCGATCATGACGGTGCCGGAGTTGGGCACCATGACGGTGGTGCGGGCGAGTCGGCGATTGGGGTCGAGGAAGGAGGAGAAGGTGCTGGACTGGATCACGCGGGAGACCTCCGGCTCGATGACCATGGTGACGTAGTGCTCGTCGTTGACCAGGGGGGTCACGCGCAGGATCGTGCCCACGGTCGTCCGCTCCGGGGCGCTGGTCACGGTCCCGGTGTCGGTCTGGGAGGTGGAGGTAGTCCCCGTGACCGCCTCCGAGATGATCCGGATCTCGGCC
>CAYFIG010000479.1:0-1544 GCA_964342905.1 uncultured bacterium | reverse complement strand
AAGACGATGGAGAGCGGCGTCGTGGCGGTCAGCGTGGAGCGAAGGGTCACGCTGTTCAATCCCGCTGCCGAGCGCATGACCGGGCTCTCGGCGGCTGGCATCCGCGCTGGCCCGCTCAGCCAGCTTCCTTCAGCACTCTCCGCCCCGATCGAGGCCACACTGGCCGAGGGGCAGCCTCGGCTTCAAGTGGAAACGACGCTCTCCGAGATCACGGGGCATGCCACGCCGGTGATCTGCTCTACCTCCGCGTTCAAAGGCGCCGAGGGAAACATCCTGGGCGCAGTCCTCGTCTTCAGCGACCTCACCCAGCTCAAGGAGCTGGAGGGAGAGAAGCGGCGCGCGGAACGACTGGCCTCGTTCGGGGCGCTGGCGTCCGGGATTGCCCACGAGATCAAGAATCCGCTGGTGGCGATCAAGACGTTCGCCCAGCTTCTTCCGAAGAAGTTTGCCGAAGAGAATTTCCGGGAGGAGTTCGAGAAGATCACCAGCCGCGAGATCGACCGAATCGAAGGCCTCGTGGAACGGCTCCGCGATTTCTCGAGACCATCCGAAGAGCCGCTCCGTCCGTTGGACCTTCGGGAGCCTATCGAAGCGACGTTACAGCTCCTGCGCGGGCAGTTGGAGGAGAAAGGAACCGCCGTCCGCCGGCTGTACCCCGTGGCGCCCTTGCCCGTGGCCGGCGATCCCGCGACGCTCGAGCAGCTCTTCCTGAATCTCTTCTTGAACGCCCTGGAGGCTATGGGGCCTGGAGGGGAGCTGACCATTCGGCTGGACAATCGGGAAGACCCCGGGTCAGCCTCGCTCCGGGTCGAAGTCTCCGATACCGGCCCCGGCATTCCCGAGGCCTTGGTGGGGAAAATCTTCGACCCCTTCGTGACGTCTAAGCCGCGGGGGTCGGGGCTCGGGCTCGCGATCTGCCATGCAATCGCCGACGCCCACCGCGCCACGATTCACGCCGAGAATTCCCCCGCCGGGCGCGGCGCCACCGTGACCCTCGAGTTCCCCGCTGCCGTTGAGGTCCCCGAGGCTCTCAAGGCATGAGCGCCGCCCTCCTTGTCACCCTGGATGACGGCCTCCGCTCCCGCCTGCTCCGCGAGCTCGGGAACCGCTCGGTCTTCACCGAGCCCGGGGAGAGCGAGGCGCTTCGCACGCTCCGCACCACCGCGGTAGATCTCGTCCTCCTGGATGTCATCCCCCCGGCGCGCCGGCTGACGCACCTCATCGCCCGCATCCGGCAGCTCTCGCCTTCCGCGGTGGTAGTGTGCTTCTACCAGACGGAAGGGCTCACTCCCGAGGATCTGGAGGCCCTGGAGGTTGCGGACTTCCTCCTCCGGAAACCCTTCACCGCGCACGACCTTACCCTGGTGATCCGCCAAGCCGAAGAAAAGCACGGACTCCTCCTCGAGGTCTCCGCGCTCCGCGTCCAGAGGCCGGCTACCGGCCAGGCGACTGCGGAGACCGCGAATGGGACGCCGGAGCTGGCGGGCCCGGCTTTGGCCCAGGTGGTAAAGGAGTTCGCCAAGGCGCTCTCGGCCGGCTTTGAT
>CAYFIG010000478.1:0-1547 GCA_964342905.1 uncultured bacterium | reverse complement strand
GCTGGGCGGCTTCGTCAAGCAGTACCAGGTGACAATCGACCCCAACCGCCTGCTTGCCTACAACATTCCGCTGACCACCGTGGTGGAGGCAATCCGCAAGGGCAACCAAGAGACGGGGGGTCGGCTCCTTGAATTTTCCGGGGCGGAGTACATGGTTCGGGGCAGGGGATACGCCAAGTCGGTCGAGGATCTGGAGAGCATTGTGGTCGGGACGGATCAGAAGGGAACTCCGGTTCTGGTCAGCCAGGTCGGAACGGTCTCGATCGGCCCTGAAATCCGCCGGGGGCTGGCCGACTTGGACGGCCAGGGGGACGTGGTGACCGGCACGGTGATCATGCGCTCCGGGGAGAACGGGCTGAACGTGATCAAGCGGATCAAGGGAAAGCTCAAGGAGGTGGAACCGGGGCTGCCTTCCGGAGTCAAGGTGGAGGTGCTGTATGACCGGTCGGAGCTGATCCTTAAGGCCATCGACACCTTAAAGCACCAGTTGATCGAGGAGATGATCATCGTGAGTTTGGTGATCCTCCTCTTCCTCTGGCATTTCCCATCAGCCATCATCCCGATTGTCACCATTCCGATCGCCGTGCTGCTTTCCTTCATCCCCCTCTACGGGATGAATCTGACCTCCAACATCATGTCCCTTTCCGGCATCGCCATCTCGATCGGCGTCCTCGTGGACGGGGCGATCGTGGAGGTGGAGAACGCCTACAAGCGGCTGGAGCAATGGATCGAGGGAGGGCGCAAGGGGGATTTCCATGCCATCCGCCTGAAGGCCCTGAAGGAGGTGGGGCCCTCCGTCTTCTTCTCGCTGCTGGTGATCGCGGTGGCCTTCCTGCCGATCTTCACGCTGGTGGACCAGGAGGGCCGGCTCTTCCGGC
The DNA here is from genome assembly GCA_964342905.1 of uncultured bacterium. Classification (GTDB taxonomy): domain Bacteria; phylum Methylomirabilota; class Methylomirabilia; order Rokubacteriales; family CSP1-6; genus CAYFIG01. Next base: position 669 of record CAYFIG010000478.1, on the reverse strand, counting down.
CGCTGGCGTGGGCCAAGAACCTGGCGATGGCGATCGCGGCGATCCTGGCGGTGACGCTGGACCCGGCGATGCGGATGCTCTTCGCCCGCATGGATCCGATCAAGCTTCGCTGGGGATGGGCCTCTCGGATTGCCACTACACTGGCCGTGGGGACCTACCACCCGGAGGAGAAGCATCCGATCAGCCGTGTCCTTTTCCGGATGTACGAGCCGGCCTGCCGTTTCGTCCTGCGCCACCGGAAGGGGACGATCCTGGCCGCCCTGGGGCTGGTGCTGACGACCGTGCCGGTCTACCTTCGGCTCGGCTCCGAGTTCATGCCGCCCCTGTGGGAGGGGACCCTCCTCTACATGCCGACGACGCTGCCCGGCATCTCCGTCACGGAGGCGCAGCGGCTCCTGCAGACGCAGGACCAGATCTTGAAGGGCTTCCCGGAGGTGGAGCGCGTCTTCGGGAAGGCCGGCCGGATCGAGAGCTCCACCGACCCGGCCCCCTTCTCCATGATGGAGACGGTGGTGCTGCTCAAGCCCGAGAAGGAGTGGCCAAAAAGGAGGACGCACGAGGAGCTGATCAGCGAGATGGACCGGGCGCTCAAGATCCCCGGCACCACGAACGCCTGGACGATGCCGATCAAGAACCGGATCGACATGCTGAGCACCGGTGTCCGGACGA
>CAYFIG010000477.1:0-1551 GCA_964342905.1 uncultured bacterium | reverse complement strand
GATCTCTGCTAGAGTTCCCCCGCTCGCCCCGGAGCGGCCAACGTTTCTCCTTGGGCTTCGAAGGAGGCCATCCGATGACCAAAGCAGACCTCGTCGCCGAGATGGCCGCAGCGAACGGCTGGACCAAGCTCGGAACGGAGAAGGCGCTGCGCGCCATTCTCGCCAGCATCCAGAGCTCCCTCAAGCGGGGACAGCCGGTGACCCTCGTAGGGTTCGGGACCTTCTCCGTGGCTCGCCGGAAGGCGCGAAGGACTCGGAACCCTCGCACCGGTCAGCCCATCACGATCGCCGGCGGACGAACGCCGCGTTTTCGCCCCTCAAAAGAGCTAAAACGGGCCGTCCGATAGCTTTTTTCTTGACACCGGGTCCGCGCTCCCCGCTAGAATGGTTTAGTGGATTCCAGAGTCCTTCCGAGGAGGGGGCGTGGCCCATCTGCAATATTCAGTGTGCCGGATTTCGAGCTCGTTCTGTCTGGAATTGCGGTGCCCCTTGGCGGATTGCCTCGGGGAGACCTGGGTTGGTTGCCGGGAAGGGTGGCTCAGCCGGCAGGAGGTGAAGCCGCCGAACCTGGACCAACTCGGAAAAGCTCGACTCAACCTCTACCTGAGACTCCACGACCTGCCAATCCCGGACGAGCTCCGTTTTTCCTCCCTCCCCTCGATCTGATCCACACGGTCGCCCTCTTCCTTTCCGCGTGGCTGAGTCTCCTCGCTCCGGGGCCAATCTGGGCGCAGGACGGCACGCCCATGGGCCTCAATGCCGAGGCCGTCCTGCTCCTCGACGGCGAGGGGAACGCCCTCTTCGCCAAAAACGCCGACGACGAGCATGCCCCGGCGAGCCTCGTCAAGCTCATGACCCTCTACCTGGCGTACGAGGACCTGGAGACGGGGCGCGTCGCGCGAGTGGACTCGGTGACGATCAGCCCCAAGGCAGCCCGGACTCCTCGCTACCGAATAGGGCTTCGCGCGAGCGAGACCGTCCCGTTCGAGCTCCTCCTGGACGGCATGGTCATCGCCTCGGCCAATGACGCTGCCACCGCAGTGGCTGAGCACCTGAGCGGAAACGAGGAGAGCTTCGTGGCGCGGATGAATGCCGAGGCGACGCGGCTGGGGCTCACCGCCACCCGATTCACCAACCCGCACGGGCTCCCTGATCCCAATCAGCGGAGCACCGCGAGGGATCTGGCCACCCTGACGGCGAGGCTCCTTGAGGACTTCCCCGCGGTGCGAACGCTCCTCGGCAGGAAGACCTTCGTCTATCGCGGCAGAGTGTATACCCGGCGAATCCCCCGCTTGCAGGATCCCGGGGGCATCCAGGCGCTCAAGACCGGGTTCACCAACGAGGCGGGATACAACCTGGCCGTAGCGGCTTGGCGGGGCGGTCAGCGCTTCGTTGCAATCCTCCTGGGCGCTCCGAGCCGCGCGCTCTCCTTCTTCGACGCCCAGAAGCTGCTCCGCTATGGCTTCGTCCAGTCCGGCGGCGAGTCGTCAGCCGAGGAACTCCGCACACTCGCTGGACGCAACGGAACCCGGCTCGCCCTCCCCCCGCCTA
>CAYFIG010000476.1:0-1573 GCA_964342905.1 uncultured bacterium | reverse complement strand
AGCGATTGTCCAATCGGTTGCGCGGGAGTTCAAGGAGGATTTGGAACGGGTTCAGCGGGATTTCTCAAGGTTCGCCGCTGAGCTCAAGCGGCGGAAACTGCTGGAAGTCTCGCCGGCGCCTTCCGCGGCGGGCGCTCCCGTTCTTAACAAAACGAGGTGATCTGCCGCAGATTTCCGAGCGGTTTTAAGCTCGGTTTCTGATAACGCTGTTTTCTTTTTTCGTTCCTGGACTTTGCCAGGTCCCGATTTCGCTTCATGATAAGGTGTAGGATACGAGACGACGAGTGGCTTGTCAAGATTTCCGTGATGGATGAGGCACCGCAACCGAGCCGTTGACCGGGTGGGCGGGGCGCTTGTCCAAGCCGGCATCGACCACTTTGATCGACTCGAGCAAGACGCGCTTCATCACATTCATCGGTTGCGTTCGCGATACACCGCGCGAACTCGGTTTGGCCGGTGGATCCGGACCTTGAGCATCCCGGATGGGATGGGCCGGTGCCTCTTCGCGCTGGTGCGCGCCCTCCGACCGAAGACCTGCCTTGAGCTTGGCACGGGAGTGGGGATCTCGGCCGCGTACATCACCGCCGCCCTGGCGATGAATGGAAAGGGGAGCCTTTGGACCCTTGACCGGGACGCCGATCGCCTCACCCTCGCTCGGCAACACCTGCGGTTGCTGCCGTGGCGGGTCCCGTGTCATTTCGTGCAGGGGCCGTTCTCCCGGACCTTCGGAAAGACATTGCAGGAGCTTGGCGCGATCGATTTCGGGTTCATCGACGATGAACACACGGTGCAGGCGGTTCGCCGTCGCTTGCCCAAACTTCTTAAAGCCCTGCGGCCTGGCGGGATTCTCGTGTACGATGATTTGCCCTGGTCCCCTCACACGGTGTTGTCGTGGCGGCACATCCAGCGCAGCCGGGCCGTTGGGCTGGCGCTCGACTGCGGCCGCTTTGGGATCGTCCTGCCCGAAGTCCACGGAGGCCGCTAGGGGCCGTGGGACTCGCCGTCTCCGTCCTCATGCCGGCCTACAACGTCGCCCCTTACGTCGATGAGGCGATCCGGTCGGTGCTCGCGCAGCGGGGGGTGCCCTTCGAGCTGTTGCTTGGGGACGACGGTTCAACCGACGAGACGTGGGAGATTATCTCGCGTTACAAACGGGATCGCCGGGTGCGGGCGTGGCGGTTCCGGACCCGAAGGGGATCCGCCGCCGCCTGGAACCGCCTGATCGCCCGGGCGCAGGGACGGTACCTCTCCATCTGCGATGCGGACGACGCCCTCTTGCCTGGAAATCTACGCACTCTCAGTCGGGTGTTGGACCGTTCCCCCCAGGTGGGGGTTGTCTGCGCCGAGTGGAAGTACATGGACACCCGCGGCCGGCCGCTTCGCCGGCGCCGCCGCGTGCCTTCCGCCACCGACACCTGGGACTTGGTTCGGATGGGATGGACCCATGGGGGGTCGATGATCCGTCGAAGGGTCATCAGAAACATCCGGGGATATCGAGAAGCCATGTCCTACGCGGATGCTCCCGATCTCTTCCTGCGTTTGGCGGAGGTGACACGGTTTGCCACATTGCCGG
>CAYFIG010000475.1:0-1575 GCA_964342905.1 uncultured bacterium | reverse complement strand
ACGGTGTCCCCTTCTACGTGGCCGCGCCGTTCTCGACCATCGATCCGACCCTGGCCTCGGGAGCGCTGATCCCGATCGAAGAGCGCGATGCCGGCGAGGTCAGGCGAGTCGGCGGCCAGCTCGTTGTCCCCGAGGCCTCGCCAGTGTTCAACCCCGCCTTCGACGTCACTCCGGCAGCGTTGATCACGGCCGTCATTACCGAACGCGGCGTCTTCCGTCCCCCGTTCGATTTCGCGAAGTGAGTCCGCCCGCCAACCGCGACATCCGGGTGGCCCGCGACTACCATGACCGGACCGCCCACAGCGACTGGTCGGTCCGTCAGAGCGGCAACTACCTGGACTGGGAGATCAAGCCGGTTCTCTACAAGGTGTACCCCGACCTCCCGGCGATCCAGCTCCCGCGCGACCTGCCGTTGCCGGCTGCCGACGCCCTTGAGGCGCTGAGCGGGGTTCGGGGCTCAGGCGGCCGTCTCACGCTCCCGGCGCTGGTGGCGCTTCTGTTCTTCTCCGCGGGGCTCACCAGGAAGAAAACCTACCCGGGCGGGGAGGAGATGCACTTCCGCGCGGCCCCGTCCACCGGGGCTCTCTATCAGACCGAGGTGTACGTCGTGACTGGCGGGCTTCCGGACCTTGCCGCGGGCGTCTACCACTACTGTCCCGGCGACTCCGCTCTGCGCCGGCTGCGGGAAGGCGACTTCCGCCCTGAGCTGGCCGCGGCAGCCGCCGATCCCGGGATCGCTCGCGCGCCTGCCGCTTTGGTCCTCACCGCCATCTACTGGCGGAACACCTGGAAGTACCAGGCCCGCGGCTACCGGCACCTCTTCTGGGACTCGGGGACCATGCTGGCGAACCTGTTGGCAACCGCCTCCGGGCTCTCGCTTGACGCGCGCCTCGTCACGGGCTTCGTGGATAGCCGGGTGAACCGGCTCCTGGGTTTGGACCCGGAGAAAGAGGGGAGCCTGGAGCTGGCGGTGGTGTCAGACAGCGACCCGACTTCGCCGGCTGACCGCGCCACGGCCGCGGGCTCCGCTGGCGCCATCGTGGAGCCGATCGCGCCGCGCTCCCTCCCGCTCTCAAGTCGTGAGGTGGACTACCCGCTGCTCCGTGAGATGCACGCGGCGTCGAGCCTCGAGGATGCCGGCGAGGTCAGCCAGTGGCGGTCGGGTCAGGAGCTCCGACGGCTCGACCCGCCCTCAGACCTGCTGTCGCTCCCTCCTCCCCGGCGCCGCGCGGGACCGGGCCTGGGGGAGACCATCATCCGGCGGGCCTCCACCCGGGAGTTTGCCCGGGTCTCGATCAGCGCGGAAGAGCTCTCCACCGTCCTCTTCCACGCGACCCGCGGGGCTCCCGCCGACTTCCCCTCCGGTCTCGTGGACCTCTACCTCATCGTGAACGCGGTGGAGGGGATCCCCCCGGGTGCCTACCGTTACTGGCCCTCCTCCCACGACCTCGAGTTGCTCAGAGCAGGAGAGTTCAGGGCGCAGGCGGGGTATCTCTGCCTGGAGCAAGCCCTTGGCGCTGACGCCAGCTGCGTGGTCTTCTTCCTGGCTGACCTCGCTCGGATTCTCGAGCGTTA
>CAYFIG010000474.1:0-1576 GCA_964342905.1 uncultured bacterium | reverse complement strand
CCCCAGGCCATGGGCAGCAGCCCAAGCCCGGCCGCCAGGGCCGTCATCAGGACCGGCGCGAGCCGATCGAGCGAGCCCTGGACGACCACTTCCTCGAAGGGCTTCTTCTCGATGTCCATCAGGTGCTCGTAGTGGGTAACCAGGATGAGCCCGTTCCGCACCGTGATGCCGAATAGGGCGATGAACCCCACGAGGGAGGCGATGGTGAGCACGCCGCCCGTGAGGGCCACGGCGAAGACGCCGCCGATCAAGGCCAGCGGGAGGTTTACCATTACCAGCAGCGCATACCGCACGCGCTTGAAGGCCTGGAAGAGGAGGACGAAAATCCCTAGGACGACGAGGGCGCTCAGCCAGGTGAGGATCGTCTGGGCCCGCTGCTGCGCCTCGAACTGCCCCCCGTAGACCACGAAGTAATCAGGCGGAAGCTTGACCTCCTTCTTCACGCGCTCCCGCACCTCCTCGACGAAGGAGTTGAGGGCGCGCCCCTCGACGTTGGAGGTGATGAGGATCCGGCGCATCACGCTCTCGCGGTTGATGGCGTTGGGTCCGGCGCCCAGGCTGATCTCGGCGACCTCTTTCAGCGGGATCTTGGCGCCGGTCGGCGTGTCGATCAGGACGTTCTCGATCGCCCGGGGACTCTCGCGGAAGGGTTCGGGCAGCCGGACCCAGATGTCGAAGGTCCGCAGCCGTTCCAGCACCTGTGAGACTGCCGTTCCCTTGAGCGCGTGATCGGCCACCTCGCCGATGTCGGCCATGGAGAGACCGTAGCGGGCGGCCTTGTCCCGGTTGGGCCGGATCAGGAGTTGCGGCACCGGGATGAGCTGTTCCACCTGGAGGTCGGCTACTCCCCGCACCCGGGACATCACGGCCTCGATCTCCTTGGCCTTGGCCCGGAGGACGCCGAGATCCGGGCCGAAGAGCTTGACGACGACGCTGGCGGTGGTCCCGGTGAGGATATCGTCGATCCGGTGCCCGATGGGCTGGGCGATGGCCGTTACCACGCCTGGGATCTGCTTCAGATCCTGGCGGATCATCTGCCGGACCTCCTCATAGGACCGGCCCCCCGCTCGGAAATTGGCCTGGATCTCGTTGTAGTGGACGCCGGAGGCGTGCTCGTCGGTCTCCGCCCGCCCCAGCTTTCGCATGGTGAACGGGATCTCGGGATGACGGAGGAGGACCTGTTCCCCCAGCCGTCCCAGCTTGTCGGACTCCAGCAGCGAGATCCCCGGCTTCGGAAACACGAAGACGCGGTAGCTCCCCTCGGCGAAGGTGGGCAGGAACTCTTTCCCGAAGGTCGGGACGAGGCCGACGGCGACGGCCAGCATGGCCAGGGAGCCGCCCACGACCAGCCGCGGATGCCTCAGCGAATACTCCAGCATGCGCCGGTAGTACTTCTTCAGCCACCGGTAGGTCACACTCTCCTCTTTGTCGACAAGGCGGGCCCGCGACAGGAGGAGGACGCAGAGGGCGGGCGTCAAGGTGACCGCCACGAAGAGGGACGCGGCCATCGCCATGATGTAGGCGATGCCCACCGGCGCGAACATCCGCCCCTCGATGCCCGTCAGGAAGAAGAGGG
>CAYFIG010000473.1:424-1592 GCA_964342905.1 uncultured bacterium | reverse complement strand
CGTGCAGGGGCCGCTCGGCCACGTAGTCCATGAACTGAGTCCATTGGACCCCCTCGAAATAATGCGTGATCTCCTCCCTCAGGTCGAACGTCCGCACCTCGGCGGAGCGGGTGGTCGAGCCAGGGATGGAGACGGTGTCGATCCAGGTCCCGCGCAGGCGCGGCCGCGGCCACTCCGGCGGCACCAGGATTCCCAAGTTTGCGGTGTACCAGCTCTGACGCGTCTGCTCGATCCGGCTGTCGCTGTCGAGGTTGTTGCGCTGCCAGCTTGCCTCCAGATCCAGGTCAAGCGGCCCCCACGGGTTGAAGTCGAGGTGCTCCTCGATCAGTTGCCGGTCGGAGGTAAATCCCTTGGAGTTAACCACGCTGCCCGATGGGATGTCGTTCAAGAGCAGGAAGTCCGGCCCGGTCCGCTGGAAGAAGGTGTTCGATCGACCCCAGGGCTGGATGAGCAAGGATTCCAGGATGAAGGCGCTGTCCTTGAGCTTGGTGGTGTCGCCGAAGCGGTCCTCGATCAGGTTGTCGTCGGTGTAGCTCCAGGCCTCCGAGGCCTTGAGGAACCAGATCTCGGGGATCAGCTTCACCTCTTGGTCGAGACTGAAGACGGTGTTGTCCCGCGGTTGGTTGATGACGTCGATGGTTCGGATCTTCTCGCTCTCCCGGCTTTTGATGACGTTGGCGGCGAAGCGGACCCGGTCCTCGAAGAGGCGCCAGCGGTCGTGCAGGCCCATGACGTCGCGCGGGTAGATGTAGTCGTCCCGGCTCTCCAGCCAGAAGGGATACGCCCCCAGCACCGCCTGGAACTCGTGCTCCGGCCCGTAGAGGAGCAGGTTCATTCCCCGCACGCGTGAGCCGCGCATGAAGTAAGGGCCGGGGAAGGTCGCGCTGTCGCCGAGGGCGAGGTGGTGGCCCGGGTCGGTGTAGAAGTCGGCCAGCACCGTCCGGTAGCGGAAGTCGTTGTGGCCGTTCCGGTAATTCTCCAGATCGAGCATCCAGCGGGCCCGCAGGCCGTCCTTGCCTTCCACATCGGCCTCCAGGTGTTGGTTCACCTGCCAACCGCGGTTGTCCGGCGTTTGGTCCGAGCGGGTGTCGGCGTCCCGATGCTTGCGTGTGACGCGCAGCCGCTGGAAGGCGCGGTTCTTGGAAACCTGCTCCGTCGAGAGCGACGG
>CAYFIG010000473.1:0-414 GCA_964342905.1 uncultured bacterium | reverse complement strand
GACCGGCCAGGACCTTGTCCAGGTAGTACCGGAAGAGGAGCTCATCGTGGTGCCTCTTGGACACCTGGCCCAGCTCATCCGCCGCCCGCGTGTAATCGGTCTTCCGGAGGAAGTAATCCACGCGGGCGAGCTGGCGCAGGTAATCGGAAGGGAGCTCCTGCGCGCAGGCCGGTGCGGGAACCCATACCGCACACACCGCAAGAAGGAGGACGAGAGCCCGGCGGAGGGGAAGGGGACGCTTGGATCGCGGCGTCACGGATTCCACAGCTCCACCACCAGGGTCCCAGCGTAGGAGCCCTCCACCGTGGTCGGCCCGCCCTCCGTGGCCAGCCAGAAGGTGAAGGGATTCCGCAAGGTGAAGTCGCCGGTCGGATTGGAGTCGGAGACAAACCGATTATCGTGGGGATCCTGTCC
>CAYFIG010000472.1:0-1592 GCA_964342905.1 uncultured bacterium | reverse complement strand
TCGAGCAGCCGACGCGCCACGCGCTCACGCTCCGGTCCGATCCCACCTTCGTGACCGGCTGGGGCGCAGGCAACATTGTCTCCGACCCCTCGCGGCTGAGCCCGGCGGAGGACCTCGTCGCGCAGGGCTTCGGGACTCTCACGGCCCGTCCGCGACCGGACCAGGCCGTGGACGCCCGCGGGGTGTACGGCACCGGCACCTATCGCGTGGTCTTCCGGCGCGATCTCGTGGGCCGGGGGGAGCGGGCGGTCACGCTCAAGGCGGGAACGACCGTGCCGGTGGCGTTCGCGGTGTGGAACGGCAGTGCCGGGGACCGCGACGGGAAGAAATCGGTCACGATCTGGCAGGACCTCATGATTGAACCATAACCGCAACAGCCACGGGGAGGCACGCGATGAAATTCGGGATGCTCCATCTGTTCGAGAACCCGATCGGGAAATCCGAGCACGAGATTGTCCACGAGCAGTTGACCTTGATGCGAGCGGCTGAGGACTACGGCTTCGACTCGGTCTGGCCCGCGGAGCATCACTTCAGCGAGTACGGCTACTGCGCCTCTCCGGCCCTGACGCTGGCGGCGCTGGCCCTGGAGACCAAGCGGCTCAGGCTCGGCACGGGAGTCGTGGTCCTCCCCCTCAACCATCCCCTCCGCGTGGCAGAAGACTACGCGATGCTGGACCTGATGAGCCATGGCCGCGTCGATCTCGGAGTGGGGCGTGGCTACCAACCGAGCGAGTTTGCGCGCTACAGCGTCGATCTCACCCGGACCCGCGAGATGTTTGACGAGGCCATTCAGATCATCCGCCAGGCATGGACCGAGGAGACGGTCACGTTTCACGGCGCGCACTACCGCTTCGACGCGGTGCCGGTGAGGCCGAAACCGCTTCAGCGTCCTCATCCCCCCATCTGGATGGCCTGCCTGAGCCCGGAGACCTTCGAGCTCGCGGGCCGCTACGGGTTCAACCTCCTCTTTGGCACCGTGTTCGGGCTGCCTCCCGAGAAGGCGAAAGAGTTGCAGGTCTCCTATCGCCGGGGATTGGTTGCCGCGGGACACAATCCCGTCGATCGCCGACGAGCCTCGCTGATGATGGTCTACGTGGCGGACTCGATGGAGCAGGCCCGCGCGGAGTTTGCCGATCCGGTGATCTGGTACTACCGGACCATCGCCAAATATATCGCCCCACCGAAGGGCGAGGCACCGGTCAAGAGCTACGAGATGTATGTCAAGACCCGGGACCTGGCCGCTACAGCCGGATGGGATGAGCTCCTGAGGCGGAAAGCCATGATCTGCGGCAGTCCCGATTTCGTCGTCGAAGAGTTGACGAAGGCGCAGGAAGTCTACGGGTTCACCGATCTCCTCTGCTGGACCCGGCTCGGAGGGCTGGACCACCGGAAGGTCCTTCGCTCCATGGACCTCATGAGCACGAAAGTCTTTCCCCACCTCAGGCACCTGGAGCCGCCCCCGCTGCCGGAGGCCCTGTGAGGGCGACCACCAACATCCTGTTGGCCATCTGAAGGGGACGCGATATGGCTTCTGAGGGATTTCCGCTGACGGGCGGGATGGATCGACGGGATTTTCTCAGATGGCTCGGCGC
>CAYFIG010000471.1:1082-1593 GCA_964342905.1 uncultured bacterium | reverse complement strand
TCGCTCCCTCCCTCACCACCTCCGATGACGGGAACGACCCGCGCCTGCTCCGGATGCCCTTCGATTTCGAAGGGACCCCGAAACAGCGGGTCGTGCTCATCCAGCGCGGGAAGGCGGCCGGCATCGTCTATGACTCGACGTATGGCAAACGGTTCGGCCATCCCTCAACCGGACACGGCATGCCGCCCGATGAAGTGGAAGGGCCGCTGCCCCTCCACCTGGGGATGGAACCCGGAGATGCCACGGTGCCCGCCATGATCCGCGCGTGCAAGCGCGGCCTCCTCATCCCCCGCTTCCACTACGTGAACGGGTTGCTGAACCCGCGCGAGGCCTTGATGACCGGCCTCACGCGCGAGGGGACGTTCCTCATTGAGGATGGCAAGATCGCTCGGCCGGTGACGACGATGCGCTTCACCCAGAGCCTCCTCGAGGCGTTCAGCCAAGTCCTCGGCGTGTCCCGGGAGCGGCGGCTGGTGGCGGATCCCAGCCAGGAGCTCGGGTGCGCGCTCAT
>CAYFIG010000471.1:0-1072 GCA_964342905.1 uncultured bacterium | reverse complement strand
GCGTTGAAGTTCACCGGCCGCTCTGAGGCGTGAGATGCCAGATTACCTCAGTCCACAGTCCACAGTCGATAGTCCACAGCACATGCGAACACGGCTATGTCTATGGTCTATGGACTATGGACTATGGACTCTCATCGCGTTCTTCGTGACAGGATGCGCCGAGCTCACCACCCTCCGTCCCCCGACGTCGCCCTCCGGTCCACGGGGTCTTCCCGTCCACGCAAGCACTCCCTACTATCGGGACTACACCGGGATCATCCATATCCACACGAAATACTCTGACGGGGCCGGGACGTTTGAGGAGATCGCCCGGATCGCGAACGCCCAGCGGCTTGACTACCTGATCACCACCGACCACAACACCCTGCGGCCGCTCCGGGAAGGCAAGCAGGGCTGGTACGGGACGACGCTCGTGCTCGTCGGGACCGAGCTCTCCACGCGGGGCGGCCACTACCTCGCGCTCAACGTCACCGAGGAGATCGACCGCCACAAGCTCCCTACCCAACGGATTATCGACGAGGTCAATCGCCAAGGCGGACTAGGCTTCATCGCCCACCCCTACTTCAAGAAGCGCCGGTGGACCGACTGGACGGTGAAGGGGTTCCTCGGGATCGAGGGCTACAACGTCGCCCATGACACGCTCGATGAGAACCGGTTTCGCCTCGCCCTCTGGACGCTCAGCGTTCCCGTCGAGCCCTTCTACCTGTCGATCATCGACCGTCCGTACGACCCGCTGCGGAAATGGGATGAGCTGATGGCCGAGCGGGGGCGGGTCGTCGGGATCGGGGGAAGCGACGCGCATGAGATCCGCGTGCTGGGGCTGAAGTTCGCCCCCTATGCCATCATGTTCCGGCTCATCCGCACGCACCTGTTGATCCCCGCCGACACCGCGACCGACCACGCGGTCTACGACGCGCTCAGGGACGGGCACGCCTACTTCTCCATCGAGCTGGAGGCTGAAGCCAGAGGGTTCTCCTTCGTCGCGGAGAACGGCACGCGGGTGGTGGGGGTGATGGGGGACGAGGTGGTCCTGCAGCCAGAGCTGCGCCTGTCCGCCTCGCTGCCGGCGGCC
>CAYFIG010000470.1:494-1600 GCA_964342905.1 uncultured bacterium | reverse complement strand
GGTAGACGGCTTCCTCTAGCGGGAGCGTGGGCGCCGACCGCGCGCGGAGCTTTCCGTACGCGGCGTTGGCTGCGATCCGGTAGATCCAGCTCGAGAGCGCCGAGTCACCCCGAAAGCTCGTGATCTTTCTCCATACCGTCTGCATGACCTCCCAGGTCACCTCCTCGGCATCCTCAGGATTTCTGGTTATCCTGAGCGCCAGCCGGTAGGCCAGTCCCGCATACCGGTTGACAAGCTCCTCAACCCCGCGCTCATCGCCCGCCCGGAGCCGTTCCACGAGCTCTACGTCCGAGCCGGCGTTCAACTGCACCTCAGCGGCTACCAAGGCCCCGTCCCTCTCTGGTGGTAGGTGAATCGCCATCTCGTCCACCGCTTGCCGTTGAAGCTGGCCGAGCCTTCAGGGCTGCCATGGCGGAGGCGTACCCCTGCTCGATCAGCTCGGGCGTGTGGCTGAAGTCCAGCGGGCCGATCTCCAGGCCGATGGGGGGCTCGAGAGCAATGAGGTAAGCCTGCCCAGCGTAGCGCTGGATGTCAGCGTGGTACTTGCGGTCGATGGCAATGCTGAGCGCCCGGCGGAGGATTGGGAGGAGCCCGCGCACCGGGCGCGTCGTCCGGTCGCAGCAGGCGCAGAGCATAAAGATTACCGTGTCGGCTCCCTCTGCCACCGCCACGTCAATTGGCACATTGTCGGTGATCCCGCCGTCTACCACGTGGACCCCTCGGACGACCTGGGGCGGGAAGAGCCCGGGCATGGCGGCGCTCGCCATGATCGCGTCGAGGAGGTTCCCCTCCCGCCAGTAAATCGGCTGGCCGGTTTGGAAGTCAGTCGCGGTAATGATGAGCGGGGTCCTCAGCTCTTCGAACCTCTTGACCGGGAGGCACCGCGCGAGAAATCTCTGAAGGGGACGGGGGTCATAGAGGCTGTCGGCCCACAGGAGCTTCCAAAAGAGCGCGCGGTTGAGGGCGAAGACGTCCCGGCGCTTGAGGCCCCGCCACAGCCTTACGAGGGCGTCGGGAGGCACCCCGGCCGCGATGGCCGCCCCGTTGATCGCGCCGACCGAAGTGCCGACGACGAGGTCGATGGAAATTTCCAGTTCCACCAAGGC
>CAYFIG010000470.1:0-484 GCA_964342905.1 uncultured bacterium | reverse complement strand
GCGGTAGAGGCCAACCTCCACCGCCCCGCGGCTCCCGCCGCCACACAGCACCAGCGCGTTCACGGAGCCCCCCGCGTTCCCAGCGCGGGCCGCTCGACGTCCGAGTGGTCCGATGCGGAAGCTCTTGCGTCCAGGGAGAGCGTGAGGTTCGGCGGCGCGCCATACCGGCGACGCCGAGCAAGCTTCCACGTGAAGTAACCGCCCAGGAGCGCGACAAGCGCCAGCCCCAGGAGGCGATAGCTATGCTCGAGCCCCCGCGCAATCGGCTCCCACTCCCTCCCCAGCAGGGCTCCGAGGCCCACGATGAGGGTGCTCCAGAGGAGCGAGCCGGCAGCGTCGAAGATGAGAAAGCGACGGTAGGAGATGAGCGAAGCTCCCGCGATCGGCGGCACGAAGACCCGGGCGCCGGCGATGAACTTGGCGGCGAGGACGACCCAGCCGCGGAAGCGCTGCAGCAGCCCCTCAGCCCGCTCCACGCAACGGG
>CAYFIG010000469.1:0-1601 GCA_964342905.1 uncultured bacterium | reverse complement strand
CGGACCGTGGATTTCGCGGCCTCACCCACAACGAGCTGACCCAGATGGCCGGGCGCGCCGGGCGCCGGGGGATTGACCCAGAGGGCAAATGCGTCATCGCCTTGGATAGTCGGGACAGCGTGGAGGAGGCGTTTCGGACAGTGGATGGGCCCTCGGAGCCGGTGGAGAGCCAGTTCCGCCTCGGTTATGGCTCGGTGGCCCTCCTGCTGGCCACGGGGAGCGAACCCGCCATTCTCCGCCGGGTTGTTGAGTCCTCCTTTGGCCAGTACCAGAACCTCAAGCGGATCCGGGGCCTTGACGCTGAAGTCCGAAGCCTCGAGGCAGGCCTGGCAGAGGCGCGAACCTATGCGGCCCCGTGCGGCGACTTCTCCCGCATCGGCCGCTACCGCAAGCTTCGGCAGGAGGTGGAGGCCCGGAGGCGGCGGTCCGGCGGTGCCCGTCGGGGCCAGACAGCGCTGGCTGAGGCTGAACCCGGACGGCTGGTCCTGCTTCGTCGCCGGGGCGGCGGCAGCCTGGGAGCCATCCTTTCTGTCCACTCTATTCGAGGCCACCGGGTCCTGGTGGATGCGCTCCTGCCTCACGGCGCGGTGGTCCGGGTCAAGTCGGGGAACGTGAAGAAGATCTTCTGGGCCACGCCCCCGCTTCACGTTCCGCGAGACTGGCGCCAGCGCCAGAACGGAATCCTGGCCGAGCTCCGCCAGCTCTCTCTCCCTGACCTCATCGAGCGCGAGGAACGCTCCGGGACTGAGGCGGAAATGGCCGCGATCGAGTGTCACCGCTGCCCGTGGGGGTCTCAGCCCCGGTGCGATCAGGCCTGGAAGGGCATCGAGAAGCTGGAGATTAAGCACGCCCAGCGGAGCGAGATCCTCGAGGCGCTCCAGAACGCCTACTGGCAAGAGTTCTGCCGGGTGGTGGAACTGCTGGAGCGCTTCGATGCGGTCAAGACTGGGACGCTCCTGCCCAAGGGCCGGCTCATCGCCTCCCTCCGCCACGATAACGAGCTGCTGGTGGCCGAAGCCGTCCACAGGGGAATCCTCGTCGACGTCACCCTGGCAGAAGCTGCTGCCCTCTGCTCCTGCCTGATGGAGGAGTCGCGATCCGGCGACAGCGTCATCGCGCGCCGCTTTCTTAGAAAGCGCCCGCGCCTCAGGAAGAAGCTCCACGATCTCGAGGCGCTCGCCGAAACGGTTCTGGAGGCTCAGCGCGCCCACCGTCTCTCGCTCCCGTGCTCGGTTCACCCAGGCTTCATGCCGGCGGTCTACCGCTGGGCCTCGGGGGACGACGACTGGGCCGGGATCGTGGCGGAGGATTTTGGCGGCCACGAGGGGGACCTGATCCGGGCTTTTCGTCGGCTGATCGATCTGCTCCGCCAACTCGCTGAGGGGCCGGCGGTGCCGGTGTCGCTGGCCACGCTCCTGGGCCAGGTCGCCCGGGTCATCGACCGCGGGATCGTCCTCGAGTCTGCTTTGATCTGAGGGGGAAACTCTTGCCAGGAGACCTCTTCGCCTGAGAAGATGAAACGGCGATGACGATCCCCAAGCTTCCACCCCGCCTGGACCTGGCCCTGACGCCCACCCCGATCCTGAAGCTCGAGCGGCTCT
>CAYFIG010000468.1:162-1602 GCA_964342905.1 uncultured bacterium | reverse complement strand
CTGCTGGGCGAGTGGGGGATCATGAGGCAGCGCTGGTGGAGGCTGGTTCCCGCTATCCTGGTCATCCTCATGGGCGTCCAACTCATCGTGTACCTTGAGTAAGCGCGACCAGGAGCCGAAATGACGGCGGCGAAGAATATCGGAACGCTGGAGCGGTGGGCCCGTCTCGTCGGGGGCAGCCTTCTGATTCTCCTCGGATTTAGCCTGACGGGCTGGGCCGGCTGGATGGGTGGATTGGCCGGCCGCCCTTGAGCTGGATACCCTGATCCTGGTGCCCGTCGTCCGGGACCCGCAGCAAGTGGACCGTTTGGCCGAGGCCGTCGCGGCGCTATAACCGAGCCTTACTTTTTCGGAGAGTTCCGCGAGCTGCTGGTGTTTTAGATGGACGGTGAGATCGTCTGGACCGAGGAAGCGCGGCGGCGGGTAGAGAACGCCCCAGCCTTCGTTCGCCCGGGAATCCTCAAGCTCATGGAGCGACGGGCGCGAGAGCGCGGGAGGACTGTCATCACCTCGGAGTTCCTCACCGAGATCCGGAACGAGTCCATGCTGAGGGTCGCCAAGTGTATCCGCGGTTTCGGTTTCGAGGAGCTCTCCATGGAGGCCTTTGAGGTCGCCAAGGGCAAGATGCGGAAGCTCCCACGGAAGGTGGAGGTCATTGAGCAGATCAAGGCGTTCCTGGCCGCGCGCACCCAGAAGAACGAGATGATCCTGGCCAAGTTCCAGCGCTACCTCGAGATGATCCCCGACCGGGGCCTTCCGTGGACCGAGGAGGCGCTGGCCCGGCTTCAGCGGGCGCCGGCCTTCGTCCGAGAGCTGGCGCGGCAGGCGATCGAGGCCGAGGCCCGGCGACGGGGCGAGAAGGTCGTCACCCCCGAGGTGGTTCAGGATGTCCTGGGCTCCCGCCGCGTGCCGGACGGCGCAGGCGCCGAGAGCGACGGGGCCCGGTCCGACGAGCCTCTCCGGGACCTAACCCTGCTCTGGACCGCCGAGGCCGAGGAACGGCTCCGCCGGATCCCGATCCCCGCGATCCGACGAGTGGTGATCCGGCGGGTGGAGGCCTACGCCCGGGAGCAGGGACTCCGGGTGGTGGACCTGGCGCTCTACGAGACCGGGCGCGCGGCGGAGCGATAGCGGTTACCGCCGGGAAAGTGTCTCTCATGGGGGACGGAGGGCGGGAATTTTTTGTGACGCGTGCAGAGTGGCGATCGACCATCTCCCAGGCGCAGGTCCTGAATGCGTATCGGCAACGCCCGGTGGGGCAGTGGCCTTACGTGTGGGGGGTCAAGGGCCCGAGTGTCCTCCTCCGCTGGTACGACTACGCCATGGGACGCGTCAGCGGCGAGGAGGCGGGGAATGGGAGGGTCCGGTGTACGCTTCTGATCCTCGGATGCACCGGCGAGATCAAGAATCCGGCAGCCTACGCTCGCCTCAAAGAGCAGA
>CAYFIG010000468.1:0-152 GCA_964342905.1 uncultured bacterium | reverse complement strand
GAGCGATAGCGGTTACCGCCGGGAAAGTGTCTCTCATGGCGGATGGAGGGCGGGAATTTTTTGTGACGCGTGCAGAGTGGCAATCGGCTATCTCCCGGGCGCAGGTCCTGAATGCGTATCGGCAACGCCCGGTGGGGCAGTGGCCTTACGTG
>CAYFIG010000467.1:0-1604 GCA_964342905.1 uncultured bacterium | reverse complement strand
GCGCTGAGCCCCCGGGTCCCCCGGACGATGGCGACCGCCTTGAGCTTCTTCTTCCCCATGACGGCGCCGCAGCCGTTCTTGGAGGCCACGTGGCCGTAGTCGCCCTGGATAGCGGCGAAGCGGACCAGGTTCTCCCCTGCCGGCCCGATGGAGTACACGGAGAGTTGATGGCCGGAGAGCCCGATCTCGGCGGAGAGAATCTCCTGGGTCTCCCACGTGTCCTTGCCGACGAGGTGGGAGGCGTCTTTGAGCTCAACCGCTTCGTCGTGGATAGAGAGATAGACCCAGCGCCGGGCCTGGCCCTGGATCACGATAGCATCGTAGCCGGAGTACTTGAGAGAGGCGCCGAAGAAGCCGTTCGCCTGGGAGGAGGTGGCGCCGTTGGTCATGGCCCCCCGCGTAACCACTGTGAGCCCGCCTGTCCCCCACACCGGGAGCCCTGCCAGTGGCCCAGTCGCCAGGATCAATCGATTGTCTGGATGGTCCCAGCCAACCTTAGACGGTACCTCGTCGTAGAGGATCTTGGCTCCGAGGCCGACACCTCCGATGTAGGTTCGCATCTCCTCGGGAGTCCACTCGACGCTCCAGGTGCGCCCTGACGTCAGATCCACCCGAAGGAGTTTCCCCGCGTAGCCTCCAGGAAGCTGGCGGACTATCTCGCGTGCGGCTTCCTGGATCACTCCCGCTGGCGTCATACCAAAACTCCCGCTCGCCCGGGCGAACGCGACGGCCGCCCGAGGATTGTCTGGGGTAAGAGTTTGGCTGTCGTGAGCGAGGCAATAAAGGCTGGCTTGAGATCAAAGGAATTCCGGCGCAGATGCGCCTTCCACGGGCCAAGGCTCACACCGGATTGCACCAGCCCCTTGAGCATGCCGATGTCGTTGGTGGTCCACAGCTCCTCACTCTGGCCGATGATCATGCCCCCGGTCAGCCTGTCGCCGGTGAAGAGCAGCTTGCGGTACGCCGCGCGCTCCGGCCTGATCGCCGTGACGACCTCGGCGGACCGGTCATCCCAGGCGCCGAAGCTGGCCATATCCAGCTTGCATACTCCTACGATGTTCATGAGAAGACTTCCCCGGTAAGATACGTCTCGCCCAGCCATGTTGGCGCCGACGACCCGGCCATGCTCCATCGCCGTGGGCTCGATGGCGTGCACTTCGAGCGCGCCGGTTACCAAGCTGCGTCCCTCGGCGACGTCTCCTGCGGCATAGACGTTCGGGACATTGGAGCGAAGGTGATCATCCACGACGACCCCGCGGTTCACCTTGATCCCCGAGCCGTCGAGCCATTCCAGGTTCGTCTTGATCCCCGTGGCCATGATGACCACGTCGGCGATAAGCTCGCGCCCGCCCTTGAAGGAGAGGCGCTTGCGCCCGCCGGAGTCCCCGATCTTTGTCAGCGTGGCGGAGGTGAGGATTTTCACGCCGTGCTTTCTGAGCCAGGCCTCGACGATCCCGGCTCCGGCTGCATCGATCATCCTGGGGAGGATTCGCGGCGCGATCTCTACGATGGTCAGCTTGGCCCCGAGAGCCAGGATGGAGTTCAAGATGGTGAAGGCGATGAACCCGGCCCCGACCATGACCGCTTGGCTCCCGGCCTTGATA
>CAYFIG010000466.1:0-1607 GCA_964342905.1 uncultured bacterium | reverse complement strand
GGCCGGGGCCGGGCTTGTCGTGGGGAGCATAGGCCGGGGTCCCGATCGCCCCAAAGCCCAGCTTGGAGATCGCATAGGTGTTCTCGAAATACTGATAGGAGTAGGTCTTCATCGCCCAGGCCTCGACGCCGTGCCGATCGAGGACGTGGCGCGAGATCCCTGCCATGACCTCGAACGCCGCATCCCAGGAGATCGCCTGAAGAGTGCCCCGCACCCGCATCATCGGGTGAAGGAGCCGCTCCTGGGAGGGTTTGTTGGGGTTGTAGCACTTCTGGGCCAGCACGCCTCCGCGGATCGAGTGGTTCCCTCCCACGTTGACAACTTTGGTATCCCCGTCGGGGATCACGACAAGATGGTGGGGCTTGCCCTCGACGTGCACAACGTTGTGCATGTTGGGGCTGATCCACTTCCCGCTATTGATCCCGGCGGGGAAGTTCACCTTGAGGGCATTCTGGTTGGCCTTCGGGCCGCCCTCCTTGCCCAGCGGCCAGGTGTAGACCTTGTATCCGCAGCCCACAATGCAGTAGTCGCAGGCGGTGGTCGAGACCTTGGCGTCAGGCGGGGGGAGTGGAACCTTGTCCTCGGGAAGGTAGAAATGATGAACAGCCTTTGCCATCGCACGCTCCTCCCTTACGCCCGCGTGGCCAGGTTTGAGTGATAGCCGTAGATGAGCCCCATGACGCCAGTCGCCCAGATCTCGTCTCCCTGCGTTTCCAGCACGATCTGGGGGAGGCTCTCGGTAGCCTGTCCAGCCACGACCATCCCGTGCTTGGTCAGATCGAATGTAGTGAGGTGGAAGGGACAGGGGCCCAGGATTTTGTATTGGCCCCGGTACTGTCCGGCAAGCGGCCCGCCCATGTGGGTGCAGAGAGTCGAGAAGGCCACGATGTCCTGATCCGGGCCCACCCCGCTGCCCGCCGGCACGCCGAGCTTCACCAGCATGTTCGTAGAGTTGAGGTCCTTCCACGGGTACTGAAAGGTCACGGGCTGGTCCGCCCTGAGCTGCCTCACCCGTCCGATCCGTTTACGCGGGTACGAAGCCACCTTCAGAGCCGCCCCCTGGCCGAAAGCGGGCGAGACTCCTTCGAGGGCCACGATGGTGACCGCCGTCCCTGCTGAGAGGAGGAAGGCGCGTCGGGAAAGACAAGGTCGTTCGCCGGATGGTTCCATCATGGTCTGCCCTCCTATTTCATAGCCGCGTAGTCCGGAAGGTCCGGTGGCTCGAGGATCAGCGGTTGGTCGCTCGAAAGTGAGAGGAGGAACGCGAGTAGGTCTTTTTTCTCCTGCTCAGAGAGCCCGAGCGGCTTGAGTAGCGAACTGTTGTTTGGATCGTCCCCTCCTCCTCCGCGGTTGTAGAACTCGATGACCTCCTCCAGCGAACTGAAGACGCCATTGTGCATGTAGGGAGCCGTGTACTTGAGCTCGCGGAGGCTCGGGGTTCTGAACTTCCCCTTGTCGGCCTCCTGCTTGGTCGTGTAGTAGAGCCCCAGATCGCTGTCGGCGCTCCTGTAGAGCTTCTCAGGGACGCCGCGGATCACGTGCTGGTAGCGCAGCGTGATCTGGTGGAGCGGGTTGTTCTCAAAGGCCGGGTTCTTGGGGACGCCGAG
>CAYFIG010000465.1:306-1613 GCA_964342905.1 uncultured bacterium | reverse complement strand
CTTCGAGGACAGCCTTCGAGATCAGCGGTTGAGGCGTCGGGTACGGGTACCCCTCGCCCAGATACGTGGTGATGATCCGCTTAACCAGGCCGCCCAGGATCAGCGCTGTCCAGGGAGAACCAACCCCAACAGTGGCGATCGTGAAGCCAGGCTTCTTCCTCCACCACTGGCGAACCAGTTCGCGTACGAGGGCGTTGGCTCTCGCATGGGCGGTGCCGAGGTAGAGGAGCGTCCCCGGCTTCACAAGCCGGCGAAGAGCCTCCTCCAGCGACGCGACCTTGTCCGGCCCCTCGTTCAGCGGGATCGTCAACCTCCGTTGGATCACCTCGTTGAATTCTGCCGGAATGACCATGTCGGACCTCTCACCGTGGGAGATTCAAGGCCTGAAGGATCCGCCGAGGGGCCTCGGCCTTGTTGAGGACGTAAAAGTGGATGCCCGGGATTCCCGCGCGGACCAGCTCTCCGCATTGGCGGATCGCGTACTCCACCCCGACGTCCAGTTGCCCGGCGGGGTCGGCCTGATGCCTCTCGAGGTCGGCAGTCAAGGACGCGGGGAGCGTGGCGCCGCAGAGCGCGGTGATGCGCTGGATCTGGGCGAAGCTGATGACGGGCAGGATCCCCGGAACCAGCGGCACCCGGATGTTGGCCCGGACGTAGCGCTCGCGGAATCCGAAGAAATCGTGATTGTCGTAAAAGAGCTGGGTGATCACCACATCGGCGCCCGCGTCCACCTTCCGTTTCAAATTGGCCAGGTCCGCTTCCGGACTTGGCGCCTCTTGATGGGCCTCGGGATACCCTGCGACCCCCACGCCGAAGTGGGGGAACTCGCGCCGAATCAGCGCCACCAGCTCATTGGCGTGGGAGAGCCCTCCATCAACGGGCGTGAACGCCATCTCTCCTCGGGGAGGATCTCCCCGGAGCGTGATGATATTCTGGATGCCCATCTCCGTGGCGCGCTTGAGCCACTCTCGGAGTTCTTCCACCGTGGACCCGACGCAGGTTAGATGTGCCACCGTGGGCACCGCGAAGGCCTCGTGGATCTTCGTTGTCAGCTCCAGCGTCTTGTCGCGGGTCGAGCCCCCGGCGCCGTAGGTGCAGGTGACGAGCGACGGCTTGAACGCCATCAGCTCCTCGAGCGCGGCGAACAACTGTGCCCCCCCCGCCTCTGTCTTAGGAGGGAAAATCTCGAACGAGAGGCCAAACTTCCCCGCGCCGTACGCGTCGGCGATCTTCATACGATCAGCGAATCGCCGGGCCGCCGAAGACTTTGGCCTTGATCCGCCGTGGTACCCAGGCCGCCACCCGAC
>CAYFIG010000465.1:0-296 GCA_964342905.1 uncultured bacterium | reverse complement strand
GTGGCGAACAGCTGCGCCTCCCCGGCCTCTGTCTTGGGAGGGAAGATCTCGAACGAGAGGCCAAACTTCCCCGCGCCGTACGCGTCGGCGATCTTCATGCTGCCTCCCGCCGGCCGCCGAAGACCTTGGCCTTGATCCGCCGTGGCACCCAGGCCGCCACCCGACGCGCCACTGCCGCCGTCTTCTCGAGGGTCGCCGGGTCGCCCGGCCAGTGCTTGAGCAAGAGCGCCCGATCCAACTGGTTCAGGAGCCCGTCGAGGACCACAGCCACCAGCACCACGTCATCCAGGTAGCCC
>CAYFIG010000464.1:0-1614 GCA_964342905.1 uncultured bacterium | reverse complement strand
AGGCGCTCGACTATTTCCAGCGAGCGCTCGCCGTGAACCCCAACCTCACCCAGGTAAAGGCCGCCGTGGAAGAGCTCAAGCGACTCCTGATCCGCGAGCGCAGAGATTCTCTCTAGACGATGGGCGTCGTCAAGAAAATCCGATGCCCGAGATGTGACACACCCGCCGTCGGCGACAGCGGCGGGCCCTGCCCCGAGTGCGGCGTGGTCCTGGACCTAGCCATGGACCTGACCGCGGTGCCGTCCCTGGCGGAGATCCGCCAACGGGCTGACACGAGCATCTGGAAGTGGCGGGAGCTGCTGCCCATCCAGGACTCTGCCGCGATCGTCTCGCTCGGAGAGGGATATACACCACTGATCGAGGCCCGTCGTCTGGGCGACAGGCTCCGGATTCCGCGCCTGCTCGTGAAGAACGATGGGCTCCTCCCCACCGGCTCGCTGAAGGACCGGGTGAATGCGCTGGCGGTCTCCCGGGCCAAGGAAATCAAGGCCCGAGTGGTGGCCACCCCGTCCACGGGAAACGCGGCGGCATCGCTGGCAGCCTACGCGGCTGCGGGAGCCCTCCGCTGCGTGGTCTTCGTTCCGGAGGGAACGGGAGCCGTGAAGGTGGCCCAGGCGAAGAGCTGCGGGGCGCGCGTCTTTCAGGTCCGCGCCCCATTCGAGGGCGTGGCCGCCCTCGCGCGTCAGGCCATCGAGCAGTTCGGCTGGTACTCCACCCTCTCCGACAACCCCTGGCGAAACGCCGGCCACAAGAGCTACGGGTACGAACTGTTCGATCAGTTGGGCGAGGTCCCCAACTGGTTGATCCACCCCGAGGCCTCGGGCGGAGCGGGAGAAAGGGCTCGCTGAAGCCGAGCCAATCACGCCGGGCCCGACGGTTGCCGAGGCCATCCAGGTCGGCTGGCCACGCCTGGGCTGGCAGTGCCTCCAAGCGCTTCGGGAGTCCGGCGGTGCGGCGGTGGCGATAACCGACGAAGAGATCCTGGAGGCGCAGTCGCTCCTCGCTTCGCTGGAAGGCATCTTTGCCGAGCCGTCAGGAGCCGTGTCAATCGCCGCGGCCAGACGCCTCCGCCAGACCGGCGTTATCGGCCCGAAAGACAGCGTGGTCTGCGTCGTGACCGGCCACGGGCTCAAACAGCTCGCTGAGCCGCGCTTCACGGATGTCCCGACCATTGACCCTACCCTCGCGGCCCTTGAACGGGCCCTTGAAGGAGGCGTCCCGTGCCCTTGACCGAACGCGACCTCAACGCCCTCAGGAAGATCCCGAGCCCCAGCGTGGCCAACGCCATCGAGACATTCAAGCTCAGGTCAAGGAGCCTCGGGTTCATGTCCTCTGAGATCCGCGCGCTGTTCCCGGAGCTCGGTCCACAGGCCGGCTATGCGGTGACAGCGCTGATCCGCGCCGAGCCTGAGCCCCAGGAAGGCCACCGGGCGAGTGTCTTCGCCTGGTGGGACTATGTCCTCTCTCTCCCCGCGCCCCGCGTCGTGGTAATCCACGACCTGGACGACCCGCGCGGCCAGGGCGCCCAGTGGGGCGAGGTCCAGGCCAACATCCACAAGGCCCTGGGATGCGTGGGCGTCGTCACTGACGGCTCAGTGCGCGACCTGGATGAGG
>CAYFIG010000463.1:0-1615 GCA_964342905.1 uncultured bacterium | reverse complement strand
AGGGCGAGCGGCGAGAGCCTCACGCGGCACCTCGTCCCTTTGCCAGGAATCCCCCGAAGGCTCCGAGGAGGCTGCCGCCGCCCAAGAGGAGCGCCGCATCGGCCGGGGAGAGGAAGGTGATCCGTGGAAGTCCCAAGGTCAGCGACAGAAGGGGCTCCAGCCAGGGCTGGGCGAAGCGATAGGCCAACCAGAGCCCGCCCAGGGCCATGATCGCCCCGAGCAGCCCTTGCACGAGCCCCTGGAGGAGCAATGGGAAGCGGACCATTCTCTCGGGAGCCCCCACCAACCGCATGATCTCCATCTCGTGGCGCCTGACGTGCAGCACCAGGGTGGTTGCCGTCGTCACGGTGAGGATCGCCGCCAGCGCCATCGCCCCGCCAATACCCAGACCGATACCGCCCAGAAGCCGTTGCCACTGGGCGAGCCGCTCCACCCACTCGGTCCCGCCTTGCACCTCCTCGATCTCCGGGATTTCCGAGAGGCCCCTGATCAGGACCCGCGTTCCCTCGGGCGTGGCCGCTTCCGGGGCCGGCGTCACCTCAATCGAGGCCGGCAATGGGTTGGTGGGGAGATGGTCCACCACATCGGCCTGGGCGCCCAGCTCTCGCTTGAGGGTTGCCAGCGCCTCCTGCTTATCGATGTACCGGAGCCGCTGAATTCCCCCGAGCGCCTGGATCCGTTTGAGGAACGGGGCGACCCCGTCGGCCGGAGGCTCCTCTTTGAGGTAGGCGACCACGCGGAGCCGCTCGCGCCATTGGGCAGCAGCCAGCCCCAGGTTCAACG
The DNA here is from genome assembly GCA_964342905.1 of uncultured bacterium. GTDB lineage: Bacteria > Methylomirabilota > Methylomirabilia > Rokubacteriales > CSP1-6 > CAYFIG01. The sequence goes on along the minus strand of CAYFIG010000463.1, from coordinate 832 downwards.
AGAGCACCCAGAAGCACCCGAGCGCGGTCAGCGAAAGGCTGATCAGCAAGACCGCGCTGACGCCGGCCCGGCCGGCGCGACGGAGGTCGCGGACGGTCTCGCCAAGAAGAAACCGCAACATTCCCGTCTAGCCCCCCTCGTCCTTGAGCAGCCTGCCGGAATCCAGGAAGAGCGTGCGCCGTTTGAGCTGGGCCGTCAGTGTCGCGCTGTGGGTCGCCAGCACGATCGTCGTCCCGCGATTGTTGATCTCGCGGAAGAGGTCCAGGATCTCTTCGGACATGGCCTCGTCCAGGTTCCCCGTGGGCTCGTCTGCCAGGAGCAAGACGGGTTCCTTGACCAGGGCCCGCGCGAGCGCCGCCCGCTGTTGCTCTCCCAAGGAGAGCTGAGCCGGCAGCGCCTGAGCCCGCACCGACAGCCCCACGGCCTTCAGCACCTGGAAGACCCGCGGCGTGATCTCTCTCCGCGGAGCTCCGAGCACCCGGAGGACGAACGCGATGTTCTCGTACACCGTCCGGCCCGGGAGGAGCTTGGCATCCTGGAAGACGATACCGATGGCCCGGCGAAGCTCCGGGACCTCTCTGCGGCGGAGATTTGTGACCTCGAACCCCGCCACCTCGATCTCCCCCTCGGACGGGACCTCGTCGCGGTACAGGAGGCGGAGAAGCGTGGTCTTCCCCGCGCCGCTCGGGCCGGCCAGGACGGCGAACTCGCCCTTGTCAACCCGGAACGAGACATTTGCGAGGGCTGAGATCCTTACCGATCCCACCCGGTACACCTTGGACACCCGGCGGAGCTGAACCATCCGGTCTCTCGGCCATTATACGAAACGCCT
>CAYFIG010000462.1:1315-1621 GCA_964342905.1 uncultured bacterium | reverse complement strand
ACCATTGTTTTGGCGACTTCCGGATTCCGCACAACCGGGATGGGTCACCACTGGGTCACCTTAAAGGTCCTCCCCGAACTGATGGGTCCCGAGGTCCAAGAGCTTGCGGACTATTTTGATCAATGCCGGAATAAGCGCAATCTTTCGGACTATGATCGGGCAGGAGAAATATCCAGAGAGGAGGCCGTAGAGCTTCTGAAGGAAGCAAAGAAATTCAAGGGGATAGTTCTTGAATGGGTAAAGACACATCATCCTAAGTTGGTTCCCAGATGAACCGGCGATTTCTGCTGGTGGGGCTGACGGGCA
>CAYFIG010000462.1:0-1305 GCA_964342905.1 uncultured bacterium | reverse complement strand
AGAACTCCTGGCCCGTGAGGTCATGGAAGGGGCGATGGCCCTCTCCGTCTCCCTCAAGGTGGACATCAAGCTCGGCCGCGACTGGTCCGAGGTGTGACGAGTGAGAGCATCCGTTCCTGACAACCGTGCTGAAGGAACCGAAGGTATTCCTGCTGGGAGATGAGCGTGGCCTTAAAGCAGTTCTTGGCCGACGGTTGGCTTAAACATCATCCCCGGCTGCTTCACGCATGAAACGGCGATTCCTGCTAGTCGGCCTCACGGGGGGGATCGGGACCGGGAAGAGCACGGTCTCCCGGATGTTCCGCGACCTCGGGTGCCTCATCATCGACGCCGACCTCTTGGCCCGGGAGGTCGTGGAGCCTGGGCAGCCAGCCTACGACACGATCGTGGCCGAGTTCGGCCGGGAGATCCTCGAGCCAGACGGCCAGATTGACCGAAAGAAGCTCGGGATCCTGGTCTTCAACGACCCGGAGAAACGTAGGCGCCTGGAGGAGCTGACGCACCCGGAGATCCGCGCTCGCCAGGCCGGGATCCTCGAGGCGCTGGCCGCCGACGGGTTCGACGGGATCGTGATTTTTGACGCCGCGCTGCTCGTCGAGACGGGACGGGCGAAGAACATGGACCGGCTGGTCGTGGTGACGACGGACGAGGCAACCCAGACGAAGCGGCTCGTGCTGAGAGATAACATTTCCAAAGAGGAAGCTGCCCGCAGGATTCGGAGCCAGATGCCGCTCAGCGAGAAGGTCAAGCTGGCCCACTACGTCATCGACAACTCCGGTTCGCCCGAGGCCACCGAGCGCCAGGTGAAGGAGGTGCACCGGAAGCTTCAGGCCGACCTTCAGACCCGGCTCACGGGCGACCCCGCCTGATGGATCGGCGGAAGCGGCGCCGCCTCGGCCAGCACGTCCTCAGGGACCTCCGGATCGCCCGCCAGATCGTCGATCTCGCGACGCTCGCAAAGGAGGACCTCTGCGTCGAGATCGGCTCCGGCGAAGGCGCGCTGACTTTCTTCCTGGCGGAGCGCGTCGGACGGCTCCTCGCCCTTGAGGTGGACGAACGGCTGATTGCCGAGCTTCGACCTCGACTCGCCTCCATCGCCCACGCGGAGGTGCGCCATGCCGACGCCCGGCGCTTCGATTATTCGACGCTCCCCCCTCTCCGGCCTTCTCCCGCTGGCCGGGTGGTCGTCGTGGGCAATCTTCCTTATAGCGCCTCCAAACCAATTCTCGAACGGCTCGTGGAGGCTCGGGCCGCGATCTCGGAGATGGTCCTCACCCTTCAGAAGGAGGTGGCGGAGCGCGTGGC
>CAYFIG010000461.1:0-1623 GCA_964342905.1 uncultured bacterium | reverse complement strand
GACCAGGCTCATGACCCTTAGGGCTTCGGGGGCTTTTCCGTCTGAGACCGAGCGGGCTTGGGCTGGTCAGCTGGCAGGACCGTCGGGGTGATGAACACGACCAGCTCGCGGTTCGGATCTACGGTCGTCCGTCGCGCCTTAAACAGCCAGCCGAGGATCGGGATATCGCCGAGAAGGGGGACCTTTCGGATGGTTTCGGACTCTTGCCGCTGGGTGATCCCGCCGATCACCAGAGTCTCGCCTTCTCTGACGATGACTTCGGTCTCGGCTTTTCGCTTGTTGATAGACGGGACAAAGCCGCCTGCGGTCCCCGACGGGACGTCGGCACCCCGGGAGTCGTCACTCACGATCACTTTCATCTTGACCTTGGTGACGCCGGGCTCCCGGATCACCGTCGGCGTCACTTCCAGCTTGAGCGTGGCCTCCTTGAACTGGATCGAGGTCCCCGCTGAGCTGACCGTGGCGTACGGGATCTCGCTCCCGAGCGAGATCGTCGCCTTCACGTTTTCCATCGTCACGATCTCGGGCTTGGACAGCGAACGGGTCTTCGTTTGCGTTTCGAGCGCTTCGAGAATCAGGTTGAGGTTGATCCGCGTGCCGATGATCCCGAACGCGATGGCCCCCAACGGGCCCGTGGCAGGCAAGTTCACGATGTTCCCGCCGAGCGGGAGGCCCGTAGTCGGGCTGACGGGGAGAAAGCCGGTGAACGGCACGTTGGGGTTTGTCTTCTCCGAAAACAACTTAAAGTGACGGTCAACCGGAGTGACACCACCCCCGGGGTTGGGCGTGGCGGCTCCTTGACCGACGAGGATGTTCTGCTGGTCGCTCATGGCTCCCGCTCCGCCCCACCGGATCCCGATCTCAAAGAGATCCGTCCGGCTCATCTCATTCAGACGCGCTTCGATCTTGACCTGAGGGAGCGGGACGTCGAGCTTCTCGCGAATGAGCTTCTTGATCCGCTCCAGGTCCGCCCTGTAGTGGCGGATGAAGACGGAATTGGTGGGCTTATCAGCCTTGATCGTGATCCCCTTGGCCAGCAGCTCCGGCGCGACAGCCGGCGCCTGGGACGGCTGCGGAGCGCCCGCGCCGTAGAGCGCAGAGAAGGGAGGTCCAGCCGGTGGGACAACAGGCTGCGCCGCCGGGGAAGGAGCCTGAGGGAGTCCTCCAAGAAGCCCGATCAGGGTATTCGCCACTTCCTCGGGATCCCGGTAGGCCAGGCGGATGAGCTCCTCTGTCAGTGGGCCTCGCGCCTCGGCTTCGGCTCTGGCAGCCTCGGCGGCCAGCTTTCGCTGCTCCACCTCCTGCTCCTTGAGCTGGGTCTCGGCGATCTTGGCCCGGATTTCGGCCTCGGCCTTCAGCTTGGCCTCCTCGGCTCTGGCCTTCGCCTCGCGCTCCTTCGTGAGCAGGTCTCTCGTGACGATGCGGATCACGTTATCCCTTTCGATCTTCTCGAGCCCCCGGGCTTCCAGGATGATCTCCATCGCCAGGTCCCAGGTGACGTTGTTCAGGGTAAGGGAGATCTTCCCCTTCACGTCGTCACCGATAACCAGATTCTTCCCGCTCTCAGCGGCCAGGATCCGGAACACGTTCACGATGTCGGCATCCTTGAAGTCGAACGAGAGC
>CAYFIG010000460.1:556-1634 GCA_964342905.1 uncultured bacterium | reverse complement strand
GCATCACCCTCGCGATCGCGCTCGACAAGGCGAAGACCAAGCAGATCCTCGCCTCCGAGGGGATCCCCACCCCTGCCTGGCAGCTGCTGCCGGCCCCCACGACCCAGCGCACTCCACGATTGGGGTTTCCGCTCATCGTCAAACCCAACCGGGAAGGGTCCAGCAAGGGCATCTGGCGTGAGAGCGTCGTGGGGGATGAGACCGCCCTGTCTCGGCAAGTCGCTCGGATCTATGAACGGTATCGCCAAGCAGTCCTGGTGGAAGAGTTCATTGAGGGCGTCGAGCTCACCGTCGGGGTCATCGGGACCGACCCGCTGCCCATCCTCGAGATCAACTTCGGATCGTGCCAGTCCTCCGGGGAGTTTTTCTACTCGTGGCGGATGAAGGAGTTTCAGGGCAACGCGGCGATGGGATTGACGCCGACGCTCCACTGCCCGGCGCGACTCGACGCCGCGATGACGGCGCGGGTGCAGGAGGTGGCGCTCCGAGCCCATCGCGCCCTCGGGTGCCGGGACTTTTCACGGACCGACATTCGGCTCCGCGCCGACGGCACCCCGTTCGTCCTGGAGATCAACCCGTTGCCGGGTCTCAGCCCATTCGACAGCAACTTCCCGATCATGACGACTGCCGCAGGCATGTCCCATCAAGCGCTTATCCAGCGGATCGTGGAGTTAGCCATGGCCCGCTATCGTCAGGTCCCCCCTCAAGAGCCCTCAACGTCTCGTGGGCTCGTGGTGAGCCGGGTCGCTCCTTGAGGGGTTGGACAAACAGGAGGGGAACAGTGAACGTGGAAGCCGCGTATCGTCGCATCACGTTGTGGAAGGATGTGCCGCTCGACCAATGGGAAACGTATCGGTGGCAGATGGCCAACCGGATCCAGACGGTTGAGCAGTTGCGTCAGGTCATCCAGTTGACGCCCTCCGAGGAGCATGCGGTGACTCGGAGATCCGGCCGGTTCATCATGGGCATCCCGCCCTACTGGGCCGTGCTGATGGACCCGGATGATCCCACGTGTCCCATCCGTCGCCAGGCGGTCCCGGTGGAAGACGAGTACAAGCTGAGCCCCAACGACATGATA
>CAYFIG010000460.1:320-528 GCA_964342905.1 uncultured bacterium | reverse complement strand
TGTTCGATGTACTGCCGGTTCTGCACCCGCAGCCGTGTGGTGGGGACGAGCGCGGGGTTCAGCAAGCCGGCGAACATCGACCAGGCGATCGACTACATCAGGGCCCATCGGAAGATCCGGGACGTCCTCATCTCCGGGGGGGATCCGCTCACCCTCTCCGATGAGCGGCTCGATGACATCCTCGCCAAGCTGAAGACGATCCCGCACG
>CAYFIG010000460.1:0-310 GCA_964342905.1 uncultured bacterium | reverse complement strand
CGAGTTTGTGCGCATCGGGACGCGCAACCCGGTGACGCTGCCCTACCGCGTGACGGACTCGCTCTGCGAGGTGTTGAAGAAGCACAAGCCGGTCTGGATGAGCCTCCACTTCAACCATCCGAAAGAGGTGACCGACCCTGTGAAGCGCGCCTGCGGGATGCTGGCCGATAGCGGGGTCCCGCTCGGGTCACAGACGGTCCTCATGAAGGGGATCAACGACCGTCCCGCGATCATGAAGAAGCTCTTCCATGAGCTCCTGAAGATCCGGGTGCGGCCGTACTACATCTACCAGTGCGACCCGGTGAAGGGG
>CAYFIG010000459.1:0-1640 GCA_964342905.1 uncultured bacterium | reverse complement strand
AGATACCCCACCACGGTCAGGCCGAGCTGCTCAGCCAGGCTCACAGCCATCTCGGTGGGGGAAGTCCGTGAGGCAACCAGCGGAACCTCCATGCGGGCGGCCTTGAGAAGCATCTCTGAAGAGATCCGGCCAGTGGAAAGGAGAATCCTGTCCCGGGTGGGGATCCCCTTGAGCAGCGCCTCGCCCATAATTTTGTCCACCGCGTTGTGGCGGCCCACGTCCTCAGCCACCAGGAGGAGCCGGTCCCCGTCGGTCAGCGCAGCGCCGTGGATCCCCCGGGAGGCACGGTAGTTCTCGGCTGCGGCGAAGAGCTCCTTCATCCGCGGGAAAAGCTGCTCGGGGCGAACTCGGATCGAGGAGTGGACCCGCGGGAACAGCCGGGGGTCAATCCTGAAGGTAATACCACCGCCGCACCCCGAAGTAAGAATCCGCTCCTTGGGAAGCTCTACCTCATGGGTCAGGGTCACATCCGCCCGGCCGTCGACTTCTGAGACGTCGAGATGCGCGATGTCGTCAAGCGACGCAATCACCTTCTCCAACCAGAGGTAACCCACCACGAGAGCGTCGAGCTTGAGAGGGGAACAAAGGAGGGTGACGAACTTTTCCCCGTTCACGTAGACGACGAGCGGCTGCTCGCGCACCACCTCGCCCTTGACTTCCTCGATCCTGCCGTCCTTCAGCTCGATGAAACTCCGCACCGGCCTTGCCTCCTTCAAACGACGAGGGGCCCCTTGGGGAGGGGCCCCTCTATGATATCAGACTAGAAGCCGGTTCGAGATTACGAGAGCGCCACCTGGCCCGCGGCGATGATCACGTACTTCACGAGAAACCCGCCAACCAGGACCAGGACGGACACGAGGGCCACCATGCTGGGCGCAGCCTTCTTGATGACTCCTCCGAACTGAAGAACCAGCGGCGCCACGAGCCCGATGACCACCGCCCCGAGCCAGAAGGTGACGCTGTAAGGCCCCGAGAGAAGCACGGCGAGAGCCTTGCTGATCCCCTCCGAACCGGCCCCCAAGACCGAGATCATGAAGAGGATCAGGGCCACCAACTGAATGATCAACGCGAAGGCCGTGACCCGCATGACACGGGACAGTGACTCCCGCGCCTGCCCGCCCAGGAGGCTCAGGATCAACGCGATGGCGGCGCCGCCTGTTGAGGCGCTCACAGCCAGGAAGAGGGCCCCGAGCCAGTGGGCACTGATGAAGAGCGGCCGAGCCGTGGCCCCGAGGAGTACCCCAGGATAGGCGGCGATCAAGAACCCGAACAGGCTCCCGATCAGTCCCACCCACCGCTTGAAACCCGAGAGGTCAGACCGCTTGGTGTCTTCCAACAGAATTGCCAGGGCTGCCAGGAAGGCCAGGAGGGCAAAGGCGCCCAGCCCCCACGCCCCTACGTTCATCGGTGAAAAGAATTTAAAGTGGAACGGACCGACGCCGATGGCGCTCATCCCGATGGTCACGTCCGGCTTGGCGACCATCAGCATGTGGAGGAACCGGCTCGGCATCCCCAGGTCCACGATCAGGAAGATGGGAGCGGGAAGAATGGTCAGAAAGGCGAGGTAATACCCCACCCGGACCACATCCCGGTACCGCCGGCTGTCGAGCAGGTTGGCGATGGTGGCGATGACAAACGCT
>CAYFIG010000458.1:0-1641 GCA_964342905.1 uncultured bacterium | reverse complement strand
AGTTACTCGTTGTTCGCCCAGTATCAGCTCGCGCATGTTACGAACCAGAACTTCAGGAGCGGCGACGACGGCCTCGACCATCTTTTCCGGGTGGAGCTCACGCGCGCGTTCCGCTGAGCTAGCCCTGCTTCTCGCTGTTGCGCGCCTTTTCTCGTTTGTGAGACGTGTCGTTCGGTCACGGGAGTAGGGGGAAGGAGTTATGGGAATTACGTACACTGAGGGAATCGTCCGCGGACCAACGGGAAAGGAATCCGCCGTCCGTTTCCTCATTGACAGCGGCGCGACCTATTCGTTGCTCCCCAAAACGGTGTGGGAGGCGATTCAGCTTGGTCCGAAGCGAGATCTTGACTTTTCGCTGGCCGATGGCACGGTGGTGCGGCGGCGGGTCTCGGAATGCTACCTCGTGCTACCCCAAGGGGAGGGCCACACGCCCGTGATTCTAGGCGAGCCGGGGGATGACGAAGCCCTCCTGGGTGTGGTGACGCTGGAGATCCTGGGGCTCGTGTTCAACCCCTTCAACCGCACCCTTCAGCCGATGCGGTTGCTGCTCATCTGAGCAGGAAGGACCCCGCCGGCAGGACTGAGGCGCGGGACTTCGGACCGCTAGGCTCCGTACAAAATGGCGGGGATCAGCCGACGTTGGACGGGGTCAACGGCTAACCCAAAACCTTCCAGGGTATAGGCCCCCAAGACCTCGACATCTCCGCCTTCAGCGAACAGGCAGATGGTGTGGAGCGTTCGGCCTTCGACCGTGATGAGTACCTCCGCGGCCGGACGCTCAGCGATCTTTCCTTCGATGGTGAGGACGCGGCGCCGCTCGGCCGCGTGTACGCCGAGGGCGTGAAGGGTGGCGGCGGAAACCCAGGTATACGTCGAGCCGGTATCCACGAGCAGCTTCACCGACTGAGCGTGCTCGGGCGCTCGGAGTGAGGCGATGGAAACCTCGACGAAGAATGTGTCCATGAGGAAACCTCGAAATTATCGCCACTCTAGCAATCGCAGAGAGGGCTGTCAACTCGTGGATGTGACCAACCAAAACTTCCGGAGCGGCGACGACGGCCTCGACCATCTCTTCCGGCTGGAGCTCACGCGGTCGTTCCGCTGAGCTGGTCGCGCTCCTCGCGATCAGCCTGCCCGTTCTCTTCCTCGGCCTTGGGCTGTCCTTCCTGGACCCCGACGAAGGCCTCTACGGGACCATCGCGCGAGAGATGCTCAGCGGAGGGGACTGGGTCCTCCCCCACTTCAACGGCCTTCCGTATCTCGAGAAGCCGCCGCTCTACTTCTGGCTGATCGCTCTGACAATGGGCACAGGCGGACCCACCGAGTGGGCGGTCCGCGTGTGGTCGGCGCTCCCGGCGCTGGGAACAGTTCTCCTGGCGTGGCGGATCGGCCAGCGTCTTTACGGATCCCCCGCCGGGCTCCTGGCGGGGCTCGCCCTCGCCACCACCGCTGGATACGCGCTCTATGTCCGGAAGGCCTCCACCGATTTCCTCCTCGTCTTCTGCCTGACCCTGGCGGTCTACGGTTTTATCCGGGACGCCGAGCGGCCTGATCGAGGCCGGGCCCGCTTCCTCCACCTCTATCTCGGCGCCGCGCTGGGCCTGCTCGCCAAGGGGCTGATCGGCGTGCTGTTCCCGCTTC
>CAYFIG010000457.1:0-1645 GCA_964342905.1 uncultured bacterium | reverse complement strand
GGCGGGCCGAGAAGATGGTGCAGATCGGGGTCCGGTCAAGCCCCTGCGCGGCACAGAAGGCTGAGAAGTCGTGCTTGCCCCTCAGCGCCCGGAGTCCCGCCCTCATGGCGGAATCGTTCAGGGGTCGGGGGATGTGCCAGGCGTACCGGCGCAAGAGGGGGAACGCCACGGGCCTGTTGTCGATCAGATATGCGTAGCGTTTCGCGCGGGCCCAGCGGCGCGCGTCAAAGCCCGGAGGGGCTTCCGCGACCTCCAGCACCCGGATGTCGGGAGGGAGGAGGGCATTGACGCCTGACCGGATCGCGAGGAGGGAGAGCCGACTCGTGGTGCTGAAGGAGGCGACCTGGCCGAGGGCGTGGACACCAGCATCGGTCCGGCTCGCACCGACCACTTTCACCGGCTCCCTCAGGATTCGCGTCAGGGCATCGGTGAGGAGCCCCTGGACCGTGGGAACGACCGGCTGAACCTGCCAGCCGCAATAGGCCGTCCCTTCGTACGCCAGGGTGAGGCGAAGAGTCCGGATAGGGGGAGCTTCCTAGCGGATCAGCAGCTCAGCGATCTGGACGGCATTGGTCGCAGCTCCCTTGCGGAGCTGATCTCCTACCACCCAGAAGTTGAGCGCGTTCGGAAGCGAAAGGTCTTCCCGGATTCGGCCGACGAAGCAGTCATCCTGCCCCTCGGCGAGTACCGGCATCGGGTAGCGGTTTTGGGCCGGTTCGTCCCAGAGCCGGAGCCCGGGGAAGCTGGCGAAGAGCTCCCGAGCGCGCGTACGCGTGAGCTTTTCCTCGGTCTCGACGTTCACTGCCACCGAATGGGCGGTGAAGACGGGCACGCGGACCGTAGTGGGAGAGATCCTGAGGTCCGGGAGTTCGAGGATCTTCCGGATCTCGTTCACGAGCTTCAACTCCTCACCCGTGTAGCCGTTGTCGGCGAACCGATCGATGTGCGGGATCAGGTTGAAGGCGATCTGATGTGGGAAGTAGCGGGCCTCGATCGGCTCGCCCCTCGCCCAGGCGAGGGCTTGGCGGCGAAGCTCCTCCACCCCGTTCACTCCGGCGCCCGAGACCGCCTGATAGCTGGTCGCGATCACCCGTCGAAGCCGCGCGGCATCGTGGAGCGGCTTGAGCGGCATCACGGCAACCACCGTGGTGCAGTTGGGGCTGGCCACAATTCCCTTGTGGCGCTTGATTGTGTGCGGGTTGATCTCGGGCACGACCAGCGGCACGTCGGGATCCATCCTGAAGGCGCTCGATTTATCGACCACCAGGGCTCCCGCTCTCACCGCCTGCGGCGCGAAGTCCCTGGACTGGGCTGACCCGGCAGAGAAGAACACAAGCTCCACTCTCCTGAAGGCCCCGGGCGCCACCTTCTCGACTCGGGTCGCCTCGCCGTTGAAGGTCACGGACTTGCCGAGGGACCGCTCCGAGGCAAACGCCCGAAGCTCTTTTACGGGGAACTTCCGCTCCTCAAGGATCCTGAGAGTGGTCGATCCCGCTGCCCCCGTTGCCCCGACTACCGCCACCACGTATCCTGATGCCATCAGCTCTCCTAGCTCCCGAGCGCCTCGACTTCTTGCGCGATCAGGTCTCCCATTTGCACCGTTCCCACCAGGGTGGTCCCTTCCTGGCGGATGTCCGCAGTGCGA
>CAYFIG010000456.1:0-1645 GCA_964342905.1 uncultured bacterium | reverse complement strand
GATCACCACCTCGGCCAGCACGCCCGAGCCCTGCATCTCGCGCAAGATCTCCCGGAGCTTGTCCTCCTCCAGCGCCAGTTGCTCCCGCAGCTCGATCGGAGCTGTCCGGTGGTTGAGGCCCGAGACAAACAGTCTGCCCATCAGGAGCCTCCGTGCCGTCCAGGGAGCAGGAATCCGGCCCCCAGGGTGAGGACCAGGACGGCGAAGCCCACGATGGCAAAGTAGGCAGCCCGGCGCCCTCGCCAGCCCGCCACAGCCCGCCCCGACAGGGTGGCGGCGTAGATCAGCCACGCGACGGAGGAAAAGACGGCCAGCGGATCAAACGTGAAGACGCTCCCCCAGGCGCGGCCAGCCGATAGCGCTCCCAAGATCAGCCCTACGGTGAGGAACGGAAAGCCGAGGGTCAGGGCTCGGTAGGTCATCCGGTCCAGGGTCTCCAGCGAGGGGAGCCGGTAGTAGAAGGCCCCGGGCCGCTTGGACTTGAGCTGGCGCTCCTGGAGCAGGTACATCAGGCCGCCGGCGAAGTTCAAGACAAAGGCCGCGATCCCCAGAAGCGCCATGATCACGTGGACCACGATCCAGGCGCTCCGGAGCGCTGGCGCCAGATCCCCGAGGCCACCAGGCACGGTCACAATGGAGAGATTGAAGGAAACGACCACGGGAAGCACAAAAGCACCGAGAACCCTCACGCCGAACTGGCGCTCGGCCCAGAGGGTGAGGAGGACGGAAGCCCAGACCAGCACCGACACGGCCTCGGGCAGCGTGGCGAGCGGAGGCCGCGCCAGCTCCACCCCTCGCACAACCAGGGCGAGGGTGTGGAGGACCCAGCCTGCCAGCGTAGCGAGCGACTTCATGCGGTAGATCCATTCCGCTCGGTGGATCAAATGCGCCAGCGCCAGCCCGGTGGCGAGGAGATACGCGGCGAGGGCCAGGTTGAAAAGCAGCGGGTTCATGTTCAACGGCTAGCTGGCGTGGGGGCGCGCGAGTTGAACCAAAGATGGAATGGCCCGCCAGTACCCGCGCCTGAGCGCGATCAGGTCCAAGTGGGGAGTCCCCCAGTCTTCCACCAACGGGGTAGCTGCGTTCCACCGAACCCGTCGGTCAACGCCCTTCAGGTAACCGAAGCAAAGGTCGCACGCCTCGATGAGGTACCCCTCTTCCCCGCCCTCGGCGGCTAGCCGAGTCAGGGTTTTGGCATTCCGGTTATCGCAGAACGGACACCGGATCCGGCCGACGGTCCAGCTTCCCCCACAGAGCGCACAGCAAAGCCATCGCTTGCCATCCTCCTGGATGTCCCCCCAGACTGGCGGTGCTCCGCAGAACGGACAGTGGCCGCGGTCCCAGTATTCATCCTTGAAAGCCTGGCGGGTGATCGAGAGGTAAGCCTCAAGTGGGGGGCGGAGAACAATAGAGGCCACGAAACCCAGGAGGTCTGAAGAGACGGCCAGCTCCTCAGCCAGGCTTCCCCGTGCCTTCTCCCCGACCCCTGTCAGGAGAGCCCGGGGCTGGAGTCGGCCGTCCTCCCAGGCTTGGGCCAGCCGGCCCATGGCCTCCGCCTCCTCATCTCCCAGCCCGGCAATCGTCTCAAGTGCCGGCTCCATGAGCGTATCCAGCTTTTGCCTGTCAACGGCCAGCGGAGCCTCGG
>CAYFIG010000455.1:1045-1661 GCA_964342905.1 uncultured bacterium | reverse complement strand
TTGCTTAATGAAATGGGTGTGGCTACTTTTCATCCCTGTCCCACGGCCTTCCAAGGGCGCGATCCGTAGAGGCGTTCCTGATGTTTTCTGATGTGGAAGGGCCAGTAGGCGTCCCAGTCCCCGCTGAGCTTGAGCGCCCGGAGCCTCAGGACCGCCTCCGCCCCCGGGATCTGCCAGCGCATACCGGAGCGCTCCATGCGGTCCTTGACCAGGTTCTTGCAGGCCCCTTCCACCGATCCCGAGGCGATGGGAAACCCCTTCGCCAGGTACTCGTGGTAGCGCATCCGCGAGCGGTTCCGGTAGAGGTAGGACGCGGACTTGAGCATGCTCTTGCGCTTGCTTCCCCTCAGCCGGCGCTTGGTAGCGCTCTGGCGCATCCCCTTGACGACCTGACTGACCTGCCCCTGCAGGACCATCAGGGCACGCCTCCGCACCCAGGCGATGGCCTCGGGACTCCCCTCCGGATGGAGCGCATGCGCCGCATCCCACAGGTACTCCAGGGCATGGATCAGATCCAGGATCATGAGCACACCCGGCAAACGCTTCGGGAGCCTCATCTGAAGCGCCCGCTCCCCGTCGGTCAGCCCCACCCAGAACTTCTCGTGGAGGGGATCCC
>CAYFIG010000455.1:0-1035 GCA_964342905.1 uncultured bacterium | reverse complement strand
GGGGCGCACCCTCGGCTGCCCCTCGACTCGCTTCCCCTCAAAGAGGCTCGCCACCACCTCCTCGGGCGTGCGGATCCTGGGCGCCTGGGTGAAGACGACCGCCACCGTGGCCATCTTCTTCTTGTTGGCCTTCTGCCCTTTCGTCAACCGCACGGTGTGCTCGGTCTTCTTCGGCTTGACCACGGGGACCCCCTTGCAGTCCACCGCCGCGACCAGGATGGGACCGGTCTTCTTGGCCGCCGCGGCCTTCCGCTGGGCGTAGAAGGCGTCGAAATCCTCCGCCGCCTCCTGGGTCACCTGCTGCACGCTGCGCTTGGCCAGATGGTTGCCGGTGGCCTTCTCGACCGACTCCACCGCCTCCTCAAACGGCCCTCGCACGACCTCCTCCACCAGACGCCTCTCCATCTCGTACGAGAAGGACCGCTCGGGAAGCGACAGCGCCTCATCCAGGGGATGCACGGCCTTCGCTCCCACCGCCCGATACGCGCTGCGGCGCACCCCAACCTCCCCGAAAATCGAGACCATCCGGCGCGGATCCACCCCGTGGCTGCGGTGCTCCCGCGCCTCGCCGGGAGGGCCCACCACCAGCCGGAGTCCCACGTCTCCCGTCCCGCGCCGATTCAGATGCGCCTGCAACATCAGCCGCGCCACCTCCCGGTTGCGCTTCTCGATCTCGACTTCCACCTCATGCTCCGCCAGGGCCATCGCTCCCTCCGACACGATCCACCCTTCCAATTCGCCAAAGGCCTTCCTCGCCTGAAAAAGGGTCAAGTCCGGCACCGGCCCCGCCGATGCCTTCATCAGTTTCCTCGCCGTCATCGCGCTCACGAGAGCCTCCTTTCCTGGGGTTATGAGTCTCAGCAACCCATAACTCGCCAGAAGGAGGCTCTCCCTTTAGCTCAATCCCGCGTAACCCCCCATCAAACATCATCTTCCGTCGCCTTCAAAAGTAGCCGCACCCAAATCAGAAGTATGTGGGCGGGGGGAATCTCTGCCTGGCCGATCTCCTGAAGGCGAACTTCGACCCGAACACCC
>CAYFIG010000454.1:634-1661 GCA_964342905.1 uncultured bacterium | reverse complement strand
GTGTCGGTCTCGAAGATGTCCACCACCACCATCCATTCCAGGTTCCGGAGGGCCTGCCGGGCCATCTTGGCGTTCGGGCTGTCCACGGCCGGGTTCTGCCCCATCACAATGAACCCCTTCACCTGCTTCTTCAGCATCCCCACCAGGAAGTGCTGGTGGGAGTACGCATCCGCCTTCTCGCGCTTGGGCAAATAGTCAAAGGCGAAGTCGTTCTCCTTGGTCGCCGCAGGCCCCCACCACGCCTTGAGCTGGCTGATGACGAACTTGGGGTTGTTGACCCAGAAACCACCCTTGGGCGTGGTCTTCTCCAGATAGTCCATCAGCGTCGCGTGAGGCCCCTGAAGCGGCATCGGCGGGTAGCCGGGGAGCATGTGGTAGAGAGTGCCGAAGTCCGTGGCGCCCTGGACGTTGGAGTGGCCGCGAAGCGCGACCACCCCCCCACCGGGACGCCCGACGTTCCCCAGGATGAGCTGGAGCATGCAGAGGGCCCGGATCTGCTGGACGCCGTTGGTGGACTGGTTGAGCTGGAGCGCATAGGAGGCGGTAGCGGTCTTGTCAGGACCCGAGGCTGAGCAGTAGATGTCCGCCACCTTTAGGAAGAGATCCTTCGGGATCCCGCAGACCCGCTCTACCATCTCAGGGGTGTAGCGGCTGTAATGGCGCCGGAGGAGCTGGAAGACGCAGTTGGGATCGCGGAGCGTCAGGTCCTGCTTGGGGTAGCCCTCCGCGTCGAGCTGGAACTTCCAGGTTGACTGGTCGTAGCTTCGCTTGGCCGGGTCGTAGCCGGTGAAGAGGCCGTTCAGATCGGTTGGGGTCTTGAACTGCTGGTCCACCAGGAAGGAGGCGTTGGTGTAATTCACCACATAGTCGTGGAAGTACTTCTTGCTCTCGATGGCGTAGCGGATCAGCCCGCCGAAGAACACGATGTTGGTCCCGGAGCGGATTGGGACCCAGATGTCCGCGGTGGCCGAGGTGCGGGTGAAGCGCGGATCCACGTGGATGATCGTGGCCCCCCGCTCCTTGCCCT
>CAYFIG010000454.1:0-624 GCA_964342905.1 uncultured bacterium | reverse complement strand
CATGATCACGTCGGAGTTGATCACGTCGATCAGGTTGGTGGTCATCGCGCCGCGACCGAAGGTGGCGCCCAGAGCCGGGACAGTGGCCGAGTGGCAGAGCCGAGCCGAATTTTCGAGATTTACGAGGCCCATGGCCCGGGAGAGCTTGGCGATCAGGTAGTTCTCCTCGTTGTCGAGTACCGAGGAGCCGAGCCAGGCGATCCCCTCGCAGCGGTTGACCGTGACCTCCTTGTCGCCCACCTTGACCTTCTCGACGAAGGTTTCATCGCGAGTCTTTTTAACCCGCTGAGCGATCTCGGCCATCATCCAGTCGAGGGGCTTCTCCTCCCACTTGTCGCTCCCCGGAGCGCGGTACATGGCCTTTGTCCAGCGCGTCTCGTTGACCGACACCTGGTAGGTGGAGGAACCCTTCGGGCAGAGGGCACCCTCGGTGTGCGGAGTACTGGGATCGCCCTCGATGTCGATGATCTTCCCATCTTTGACGTAGATCAGCTGGGCACACCCGACCGCGCAATAAGGGCAGACCCCGGGAAACGCCTTGGCATCCTTGATGCGTATGGTGTGGGCAAAGGCCTCCACCGGGGTGAGGTCAATCCCGCGCGCGGTGAGAACGCCCGCAGCCGT
>CAYFIG010000453.1:791-1672 GCA_964342905.1 uncultured bacterium | reverse complement strand
GCTTGCGTTCCTCGTTCATGAAGGTCGTCCTTCTGTTAGGAGTGTGTAGTCAGCGAGTTCCACCCAAACCGCCTTGGTTCACTCCATTATAGGCGCGCGCCTCCTTTCGGACCAGCAGCTTTTCTTTGTGGTGTATACTTTTGTTTCGATGAAGCCCACTCCACCCGAGCTCGCTCACCGTCTCCCACCCGGTCAGGTCCTTACCGAGAAGTGGCCGGTGCTGACATACGGGAGGACTCCACGGGTTGGCCTTGCCGGCTGGAGTTTCCGCTGCTTCGGGCTCGTGGCGGAGGAAAAGACCTGGAACTGGGAAGAGTTTCTCGCCCTCCCGAAAGTCGAGGTCGTCTCGGACGCCCACTGCGTGACCCGGTGGAGCCGACTCGACATCCGCTGGGAGGGCGTGCGGGTCCGTGACCTCCTGGCCGAGGTGCGTATCAAGCCCGAGGCCAAGGCTGTCATGGTCCATGCGCACCCGGACTACACCACCAATGTCGCCCTCGATGACCTGCTGGTGGACAACGCGCTCCTCGCCATCAAGGCCGACGGCAAGGACCTCGAGCCCGATCATGGCGGTCCCTGCCGCCTCATGATTCCCCATCTCTACTTCTGGAAGAGCGCCAAGTGGGTGCGCGGGTTCGAGTTCATGGAGGTCAACGCCCCGGGCTTCTGGGAGGTCAACGGCTACCACCTCCTCGCCGATCCCTGGAAGGAGGAGCGCTACTCCGACCAGGAGACCAACGCGATGCAGCGGATGCGCGCCGAGGCCGCCCGAAAGCTCCGCGGGCGTTAAGAGGGCGGGATCACCGGCTCATGTCACGGCTTGGCTTGACGCCATGCCCGAGCCAGAGCGATAGCGCCCACAGCTCCAGTACCCAGGAGCG
>CAYFIG010000453.1:0-781 GCA_964342905.1 uncultured bacterium | reverse complement strand
CGGCACCGAAGGCCCGCGCGTGCAATCGACCCGCGCTTTCGTGCGCAATCTCATCCCCCTCACCGATCTGCCGATCGTGTTCGACGTGGAGAACATCCGGGACGGCCGCTCGTTCTCGGCGCGCCGCTGGCGCTCCCGCGCCTTGCCCCGGAGGGTCTTGAGCACCATCCGGTCCCCTGCCGTGATCTCCCCCCGGCTGGCCAGGAACTGGCGGAGCCGCTCCTGCTGCTCGGCCGGCATCTGCCGCGTCCCCCACTGGACCTCCTGCTGCATGGCGCGGAGCCGCTGGAGTTCTGCCAGCCCCCGCCGGATCGCCTCCCTGCTGTCCCCGTAGGTCTCGCGCTCCCGGGCAGTGAGAAACGCCAGCTCGACCGTCGGCACGGCCTCCTCGAGCCAGTTGAACCAGTGGTGGTCCATCTGTGGGAAGAGGAGGAGCAAGAGGCCGGCTACCCCCGTGAGGGCAAACGCGGCCACACCCAGCCCCGTGAGGGCGCTCAAGCCTCGCGCCCTGACCCTCCGGATGAGCGCACGCGCTGCCAACCCTAAGGCGACGGTGGCCAGGAGAGCCCCGAAGGTCGTGACGACCGTGGCTCCCGTAGGGAGGTCCCAGGCGTAGGAGGCGAAGAGGCCTAGGACGCTCACGAGGAACCCGAGCCCCCAGCCGACGAGCAGCCGGCCAGCCACCGACCGGGTGAGGAGGGCCCCGACGGCGGCGGGGACGATGAGGTAGGAGAACACCAGAAGGACCCCGGCGATCCGGACCGAGCTCGTCACCACCAAT
>CAYFIG010000452.1:1327-1686 GCA_964342905.1 uncultured bacterium | reverse complement strand
TTTAGGGACGGCTCGTGAGGCCGATTCCGACGGCCACCATCCCGCTGGCGAGGAGCAACGCGGCGGTGAGCGGCTCGCCTGTGAAGAGGGTCGAGAAGAGCACGCCGAAGATGGGCGAGGTCAGGAAGAAGCCTGCCAGCGCGCTCGGACGGTAGCGCTTGAGGAGCCAGAGGTTCGCGGTGAAGTTGAACCCCGCCACCACGACTCCCTGGTAGAGGAGCGAGAGGGCGAGCGGGGCAGTCCACCGGTAAGGCGTTGGAGATTCGAGCCAGAGGGAGACCGCGGCCACGCCGAGCGAGCCGATGAGAGCCTGGGCCAGGAGGAGCTTCGCCGGGTCCATCCGCTGCACGGCCCTGGCG
>CAYFIG010000452.1:0-1317 GCA_964342905.1 uncultured bacterium | reverse complement strand
GACGATGAGGTCGCCCAGGAGCGTGGCGCCCCCACCTCCGAGCTGGCGGGCGAAGAGGATCACGATGCCCGCGTATGCGACCAAGACCCCGCCGAGTTTTCGCGGCGTGAGCCGGTCGCCCGGGACGAGGAAATGCGCCAGGACCACGGTGTGAATGGCGTAGGTGTTAATGAGCACCGACGAGTGGCTGGCCGACGTAAGCTGGGTGCCGAAGTTGATGAAGGCGATCTGGACGGCTAAGAGAAGACCGAGAAACGTGAGCGGGCGCCACTCGCTCCGGTAGACCCTGAGACCAGCGAGAGCGCCGCTCCACCAGGCCCAGGCCAGGATTGACAGTCCCCCGAGAACGAAGCGCATCCACCCCAGCCGGAGCGGCGGGGCGTCCAGGAGCCCGATCTTGATCGCGACGGGGTTGCCGCCCCAGAGGGCGGCGAGGAGCAGGGCGAGGGCTGCCCCCCGGAGGTCCAGGTCTCTGGTCAAATCGTTCGCTCTAGAAGCCGGTCAGCGTGAGCGTTCGAACCTCATGCGTGCCGAGGTCCACGACCCGGATAGCGTGATTATTTGTATCAGCGACCCAGAGCGAACCGTTGCAAGCCCAGAGCCCACCGGGCTCGTAGAACTGGCCTGGATGGCCATCCGCGAAGCCGGGCCGGCCGGTCCCGACCACGCTCGCGCAGCTCCGCGTGGTCTGAGAGAGCACTTTGATCTTATGGTTATAGGTATCCGCCACATACAACATTCCATTGAACGCGTGGATCCCCAACGGATGCTGGAGCCTGACCGCTTCGGCCACTCCATCCCGATCTCCGAACTCGAAGAGGTCGAGCCCCACAAGCGTGGTGACGCGATCCGTCTCCAGGTCAATGGCACGGATGGCGCTTACCTCGCTGTCCGCCACAAAGAGACAGCGCCCAAGGTTGGTGATCCCGCTGGGCTGGGCGAATGCCGCCTCCCAGCGAAGCCCGTCTTCTAAGGCCTCGCGTCCCGTTCCGGCGAAGGGACCAATCTCTCGCGAGGAGGGATCCATCACCCAGATCTGGTGGGGACCGGCCATGGCAATGTAGAGGAGCCCGTCCACCCACGCGAGGTCCCACGGCGAGTTGAGGGCGCCCTGCCGGCCGATCCCAGCCTCGTTGGATCGGCGGGCCTGTGAGCCGGTTCCTGCCAGAGTCTCCACGCTCCGGGCCTGAAGGTCTAGCTTCCGGATCAGATGGTTTTCAGTGTCGGCGACGTAGAGGGTGTCCCTGACCAGGGCCATCCCTTGAGGATGGTTGAAGCGCGCCCGATTGAAAGGGCCGTCGTCCTGACCAACCTCTC
>CAYFIG010000451.1:0-1703 GCA_964342905.1 uncultured bacterium | reverse complement strand
AGGCTGGCGAGGACTTCTTTCTCGGTCGGCATATTTTTACCTAAAGTGCCATTTTTACCGTACGGGTAAAATACGCTATCTGGTATAAGTGTGTCAATTATTTGGGTTCATCCGGCTTCTCAGTGGGTAGCCGGATAGTGTAAGAATGGCTCCAGCTCCATCTGGTCAGGGAGGGCTGGCGCCATGCGCGATGTCGAACTCTACCGCCATCTGCTGGGACTCGAAGAGCCGTGGACGGTCCGATCGGTGGAATTGAAGGTCACGGAGCAACGGGTCGACGTGTGGGCCGGCCATGCTGAGGGAGTGCGCTGGCCGTGTCCCGAGTGTGGCACCGAGCTGTCGCTCTATGACCACGCCGAGGAACGCGCGTGGCGGCATCTCGACAGCTGCCAGTTCCTGACGTACCTGCATGCGCAGCCCCCGCGGGTGGAGTGCCCGACCCATGGCGTCCGGCAAGTCCGGCTGCCCTGGGCGGAGGCGCGCGCCCGGTTTACGACCCTCTTTGAGCGGCTGGCGATTGACGTCCTCAAGGAGACCGATATCCGTGGCGCCACCCGGATTCTGCGCATCAGTTGGGACGAGGCCTGGCACATTCTCGAGCGGGCGGTCGCACGCGGGCAGCGCGCCAAGCGGCCCCGCGTGACGCCCCACCTCGGCGTCGACGAGAAGGCGATCGCCAAGGGGCACCAGTACCTCACCCTCGTCTGCGACCTGGACCGGTCCACCGTCGAATTCATCGCGGAGGACCGCAAGCAGGCGAGCTTGGAGGGCTACTTCGCGCGCCTGGCGGAGGACCAACTCACCGGCATCACGGCGATCGCCCTGGACATGTGGGAGCCCTACATCCAGGCCGTCCGCGCCTCCCTGCCCGAGGCGGCCACCAAGATCGTCTTCGACCGCTACCACATCATGACGCACATGGGGAAGGCCGTCGATGACGTGCGGAAACGCGAACACCGCGCCCTGGCGGCGACGGGGGACACGACGCTGACCGGGTCCAAGTACCTCTGGCTGTACGCCCAGGAGAATCTGCCGGAGCAGCATCGGGAGCGGTTCGCCCAGCTCAAGGCCACTACGCTGAAAACGGCGCGCGCCTGGGCGCTCAAGGAGAGCCTGCGCGAGTTGTGGCACTACACCCGGGTCGGCTGGGCCGACCGCCACTGGAAGCGGTGGTACTTCTGGGCCACCCCCTCGCGCCTGGCGCCGGTCATCGACACCGCGCGGCTGATCCAGCGCCACCTGCCGAACGTCATGACCTTCTTCGCTCACCGCATCACCAACGCCGTCAGTGAGGGCCTCAACTCCAAGATCCAGACCATCAAGAAAATGGCCTACGGCTTCCGCAACCGGGAGCACTTCAAGACGGCCATCTACTTTCACTGTGGAGGCCTCGACCTCTACCCAACTACCCACGGAATACCCGGATGAACCCTTAAATTATGGCCATAAGTATAGCCATAACTCGCGAAGGGTCAAGAAGCCAGGCGGAGGAAGTTATTGGACGAACCGGTCGGGGAGAAACGGCCTGATGTCCAGGGAAGTCTTGCCGTCAACGATGAGCTCTCTCACGAGCCGGGCGGTAATAGGCGCCAGGAGGATGCCGTTCCTGAAGTGCCCCGTCGCGACGACGAGCCCCTCGAGACCGGGCCAGGGGCCGATGATCGGTCGCTCATCGGACGCCCACGGGCGAAAACCCGCCCACG
>CAYFIG010000450.1:0-1713 GCA_964342905.1 uncultured bacterium | reverse complement strand
GCCCGCCGCCGCCTTGATCATGACCGGGTAGCCGAACTCCCGGGCCAGGCGCGCCACTTCGTCGGCGCTCCCGATCGGCTCATTGGTGCCGGGGACCACGGGAACACCCATGCTCAGCGCGGCCCGCCGCGCCGCGGTCTTGTCGCCCATGGTCTTGATGGCCTCGGGAGGAGGGCCGATAAAAGTCAATCCGGCTTGCCGGCACGCGTCGGCGAAGGTCGCGTTCTCAGCCAGGAAGCCGTACCCGGGGTGAACGGCGTCTGCGCCCGAAGCCTTGGCGGTCTGGATCAGCTTCTCGATGGCGAGGTAGCTCTCCGCCACTGATGGCGGGCCAATCCGGTACGCCTCGTCGGCCATGAGGACGTGAAGGGCCTCACGGTCAGCGTCGGAGAAGATGGCAACCGTGGCGATCCCGAGCTCGCGGCACGCCCGGATAATGCGCACCGCGATCTCGCCCCGGTTGGCGATCAGGATCTTGCCGAAGGCAGGCTTCACGGCGGACCGATGATAACAGAGGGAGTCAGGCGGGGCAACCCGATGGACTCGTCAGAGGTCGCGGCGACCCTTGGTGGTGAATTGGTTGTCGTAGAGCGCGCGGAGTTCAGCCAGCGTGGTGGCCTGCGTGGGGCCCTTGTCCTCTCGGATCCTGGTAATGCGCGCGAAGCGAAGCGCGAATCCGGATGGATACTGAGGGCTCCGCTGGATCTCGTTGTACGCGACTTCCACCACGACCTCTGGCCTGACCGTCACGGTGTAGCCATCGTCGTGAAGCTTGAGGTTCTGAAGGCGCGCCGTCATGGCTTCGAACTCCGCATCGGTCAGCCCCTTGAAGGTCTTCCCCACGGGAGCAAAGCCGCCAGCGCCATCCGTCACCGCCAAGTGGTAGTTCGAGAGCCACCCCCGCCGGCGCCCTGAGCCCGCCCGTCCCGTCCCACTGCCACCACCTCACCGTCCACGATGAGGGAATCGGCGTGGAGCTGCCGCCGCGCGATCTCCACCACTTCGGGAAGACTCGGGGTCACCTCTGTCAGGCGGCGGCTCCAGATCCGGACGTGGTCTCCCTGCTTGTGGAGCTGGATCCTGGCGCCGTCGTACTTGAACTCCAGCGCGGTCCGGCCGCCGTGCGTCTCGAAAACCTCGGCAAAATCCTGCGAGAGCTCCGCCAGCATGGGGAGGAGGGGGACGAAGAGGCGGACACCAACCTGCCGGAGACCTGCCGATCCCTCGGTCAGCGCGATCCGAGCAACCTCCGAGAGGTCTGAGAGGAAAAGGGCAGCGCGGCGGACCAGCTCGGGGTCGGCGCCCGCGGCCCTGGCGAGGGCCTCCTGGATCAGGCCTTCGTGGAGCCCGATCCGCATCTCGCCAAGCAACACCTTTCGTAACACCTCGCGCTCCTCGACGGTCGCTCGTCCAAAGAGCGCGCCCAGCCGCTCAGCCTTGGCTCGCCGCGATCCCGGCCCCGAGGCCTCCGCCTCGGCGGCAAAGGAACTCAACGGCCGCCGCCGTCTTGCTCAGCCGGCTCCGCGTGCCTTCCAGCTCGCGACAAAGCGCGCAGAACTCTTTGAATGTCACACGCTTATTCTATCGCGCGGCGGATCAAGGGGCTGGCGGCCGCGCAGAGTAATCTTGACATGGCGGCGGTCTAGGCCATACGGTGGGGCATGGCGGATCATCTGTTCTATTTCCGGGGTTCGGCTGCGGCCCGTCTCGTTG
>CAYFIG010000449.1:0-1715 GCA_964342905.1 uncultured bacterium | reverse complement strand
TGCGGCCTGATCAGCCTATGCGAGTCGAACGGGGTGCGGAGGTGATCGGATGAAAAACGTGCACTTGTCCGTGGAAGGGAACATCCTCACGATCACGGTGGACCTTTCGAAAGACTTTGGTCCGTCGTCGTCCGGCAAGACCATCATCATCGCCTCGACGGAGGGGAATGTGTCCGTGCCGGACCGGGACGAGAAGGTCGGCTTGAACGTCTATCGGAAAAAGTAGCCTCCCGTGCGGGAGGGGGTGCCGAAGAACTGGAGTGCGGCCGGAACTGGCTAGGAGCTGAGGGGGAGGACGTGAAGCGGACCCACGAGCTCAAGGCGCGCGGGATCGAGAAGATCCTCATCCTCGACCGCGGGAACGTCGAACTTGGCGTGCCCACGGGGTGGTCCGTGAAGCCTGATCCAGAGGGGTTGCTGAAGCTCAAGGACTCCACGGACTCCTACCTCCTGGAGGTGTCGTACCTGCAGCTCCCACCGCTCCTCCCGAGCGCGCCACCCCTGGAGGAGCGACTGCGGCTCGTTCTCAACGAGACCCCGGAGGCGGCAGGGCATTCGCCGATTGTGGTCTCCGAACGGCGCGGCACGCGCCTGGCCTGGGCGGAATATACCTACCAGTGTGAGGACCCCGACCGTGGCGAACAACGACAGGCCCGAGGTCGGTGGCTGCTCGCCGCGAATGAGATCTTTCAGGCGCTGCTGACCTACTACTACTGGGCCGACGAGGCCGACGGGGCCATCGCGGCTTGGGAGAAGATCGTCGAAACCCTCAGGCTCGGCACGGGCATCCCCCTGGAAAGCCCGACGGATCACTGGTCGCTGCGGGAAGAACACTGAGGACGGAATCCTATCCGAGGCCACCCCGGAAACATTCCTTCCTGGGTTCCAGGGCTGGAGGTGAGACCCCGGGAGGACGCCACGTGCGGGCGGCTCGACTCCCGGCCGGGGCAAGACCCCGGTCGCCCTCATGACCCTCCAGGTGGAGTACTTCATCCGGCTGAAGGGGGACATCTTCGGCTCCCTGGACGGGCTCGTGGGTGTGCCGAAGGAGAAGGTGGCGGCCTACAAGGTAGCCCCCGGTCCTCGACGGGGGTGATCCGGCCAATGCGTCGGATTCGGGCGGTCGCGGTCCTGCTCGTTCCCCGTCCTCTCGTCTCCGTCGATCGCTCGCGAGAAGCTCTCCGCAGCGGCGAGATCTTCCGGAGTCATCTGCTGGGGCGTTCCGCCGCCAGGGGCCGGAGCGGATCTGCGCACACCGCGGGATTGCCTCCTCGCTGACGTTGCCGTGGAGCATCGTGGGCTGGTTGAACCAACGGTGCTTGCCGGGTGGCAGCCGCGGGCTCTGGAGGTCGAGTAGGTCCCGGCCGACGTGATCGCTCGAGTGCTGTCTCCGCAGCAAGAGGAGGAGGCGGGTCATGGGCCCGGAACGTCATCTCGTCCAGCCCGGCGCTGCCGTGTTGACCACCGTGGTCAATGTTCTGGCCGGTCCCTACGACGTCTACATCGGGCGCACCGGCCGGGGCCGCGACGGGTACTTTGGGAACCCCTTCCGGATCGGTGCGGATGGTTCGCGCGCTCAGGTCTTGGAGAGGTTCCGGCAGTACTTCAGGCACCGACTGGCCAGTGACCCGGCGTTTCGAAACCGTGTGGAGGCGCTCCGCGGAAAGCGCCTCGGCTGTTTCTGCAAACCCCTCACGTGTCACGGCGACATCATC
>CAYFIG010000448.1:0-1725 GCA_964342905.1 uncultured bacterium | reverse complement strand
TGGGCCCGAGGGCGGCGACGAGGGCGGACGCGTCATCGCCACCGGCACGCCCGAGGAGGTGGCCCGCCAGGCCTCGAAGTCGTACACAGGGCAGTTCCTCCAGCGGGTCCTGGCGGCCTCCGCATGAACCACGGCGAGATCGTCTCCTTCATCTGGGGCGTCGCCGACCTTATCCGCGACACGTTCAAGCGGGGGAAGTACCAGGACGTCATCCTCCCGCTGACCGTTCTTCGCCGCCTCGACTGTGTCCTTGCCCCGACGAAGGAGAAGGTGCTCGCAACGCTGGCGAAGTACAAGGGTAAGGGGCTGGAAAACGTCGAACCGCTTCTACGCAAGTCGTCAGGCTTCGCCTTCTACAACACCTCCTCGCGGGGGATGAGGGGCGCATCCGGAAGCCGAACGTCGTCCTCACCGTGTACGACCCCTGCTGCGGGTCGGGCGGCATGCTCACCATCGCGAAGGATCACATCGCCGGAACCGCCACGCGCCCCGGGGTGAATCCAAGGGTCGAGGTGCATCTCTTTGGCCAGGAGGTGAACCCGGAGACGTGGGCCGTCAGCAAATCGGACATGCTGATGCTCCGGCCCGACGGCCACGACGCAGACAATATCGAGTTCGGGAGTACCCTCTCGAATGACCGCCACGCGCGCCGCAAGTTCGACTATCTGATCACCAATCCGCCGTACGGCAAGGATTGGAAGCGGGACCAGGAAGCAGTGGAGCAAGAGCATGAGCGGGGGCTCGCCGGCCGGTTCGGGGCGGGGCTCCCCCGGATCAGCGACGGGCAGATCCTGTTCCTCCAGCACATGCTGGCCCATATGAAGCCGCCGGGGGACGGGGGCTCCCGGGTGGCCATCATCATGAACGGCTCACCGCTCTTCACCGGGGACGCCGGGAGCGGGGAGAGCGAGATCCGCCGCTGGATCCTCGAGAACGACTGGCTCGAGGCGCTGATCGCGCTTCCCGAGCAGCTCTTTTACAACACCGGCATCGCCACCTAAGTCTGGGTGTTGACCAACCGGAAGGCGCGTGAGCGGAAGGGGAAGGTCCAACTCGTTGACGCCACGTCCTTCTGGGCACCCATGCGCCGGAGCCTGGGTGACAAGCGCCGCGAGATCCCCCCCGAGAAGGCCGCGGAGATCCTGGCGGTTCACCGAGAATTCAAGGAAGGGGAGTTCTGCAAGAATTTCCCCACGACCCACTTCGGCTACCGGAAGATCACTGTCGAGCGGCCGCTCCGGCTCAACTTTCAGGCGAGCAAGGAGCGCATCGCCCGCCTGGACGAAGAGTCGGCGTTTCAGAGTCTTGCCCGGAGCTCGAAGAAGGACCCCAAAGCCAGGGCTCGGGAGGAGGGCGAGGGGCGCGCGCTCCAAGAGGCGATCCGGAAAATGCTGGCCGGGATGCCGGACACGCTCTTTAAGGACCGGGAGAAGTTCCTTGTCGCGCTGGGAGCGGCCGCGAAGAGGGTGGGGCTTAAGCTGACAGCGCCCGTCAGAAAGGCGATCCTGGGGGCCCTCTCGGAACGGGACGAGACGGCCGAGGTCTGCAGGGACGAGGAGGGCCATCCCGAGCCCGACCCCGAGCTGCGCGACACGGAGAACGTCCCGCTGGAGGAGCCCATCGAGGTGTACTTCGAGCGTGAGGTGAAGCCCTACGTCCCCGACGCCTGGATCAACAGGGCTCTGCGGGATCAGAAGGACGGGCAGGTGGGGAAGGTCGGCTACG
>CAYFIG010000447.1:1512-1730 GCA_964342905.1 uncultured bacterium | reverse complement strand
TATGGGCCCCAAGACGGCCCAACGGCTGACCTTCTTTCTCCTCAAGCGCCCGCTCGAAGAAATCGCCGCCCTCAGCGAGGCCATTGGCCGCCTCAGGGCGCAGATCGTGAACTGCTCGATCTGTTTCAACGTGACCGAGGAGGACCCTTGACGGATCTGCACGGATCCGTCCCGGGACCCGAAAACCCTCTGCGTGGTGGAGGAGCCCAACGATCTTC
>CAYFIG010000447.1:1246-1502 GCA_964342905.1 uncultured bacterium | reverse complement strand
GGGAGCTCCTCGCACGGCTCGAGGCCCAGCCGGTGGACGAGGTGATTCTCGCCACCAACCCCAACGTGGAGGGTGAGGCGACCGCGATCTATCTGGCCAAGCTCCTCAGACCCCTCGTGGGTCGTGTGACCCGGATCGCCCGGGGCCTGCCCGTGGGGGGCGATCTTGAATACGCCGACGAGGTGACCCTGGGCAAGGCGCTGGAGGGACGGAAGGAGATGGGGTAAGAAGCCCCGCTAAAGCCCTTCGGGGGCGA
>CAYFIG010000447.1:0-1236 GCA_964342905.1 uncultured bacterium | reverse complement strand
AGCCAAGGGTATACGCGTAGCTGGAGCAAGACCCGTGAGGAATTAGAAAAATGTGTGCTCCTTTGCGCCAACTGCCACCGAGAAATTCACTCCGGATTGCAGCTTCCACGGGAAACCGTCGTCGAAACATCGGGTGAATTCAGGGAAGCCTACCCCGGAAGCCTCGCGACCCGGCACGGTAACCCTGAGCGAAGCCTGCCGAAGGGCCAGCGTGTAGGCAGGAACGTGCAGAGACTAGAGGCTGAGGAGCCCATCCCAATAAGGCCTCGCAAGCGCCCGACACCCTCCCTTGATACGGCGATCAAGGTGGGTGAAGAGATAGTCCGAGCCCGGTAGAAATACTGGGGCACTCGTAACCACAAGGTTGCAGGTTCGAGTCCTGCCCGGGGAGCCAGTTCTCAGAAAGGCTGTCGGAGGTGACTCCGGCAGCTTTTTTCCTGGCTACGGTCGCCGGTCTGGGGAAAGGTCCTGGGAATACTGATCACCTCGCGGTTGTTATGTTTGAGTAGCGTAGACTCTGAGAGCCGTCGGCCGTTCCGCATCCTGTGCTTCCTCCGCCCGCTCTCGACAGCAATCTTGATCTCGCCTAACGCCTTGCGGCTGAGCGGCCGGCGACAGCCGACGCCGGGATGTTGCGAGGCGCGTCCCCGCCGGCCCCCTCCAGCCGCGTGTTAGACCGTACCCTCAGCGAGCGGGAGAACAAGGAGAGAAGCCTCCGCGTCAGCCTCAAAGGCCTGGATCTCTGCGCGCTGACTTCGCAGGAAGTGAAGGATGGCCTCCGTCCCGGCGTTGCCAACCGACAGCCAGATGACCTTGGGCGGAGCGCCGTAGAGGAAACTGAGCTGTCGAAAGTCATTGTCTTTTGAGACGATGGCATAAGCCTCATGCCGGGCCTGTTCCCAGATCGCCTCGTCTGTCGCACCCCGCAGGCCAAGCGTGCGGACATGGGCACTACCCGGATACTCCGGTTCGAGCGCTTGGACGAGCCTGGGGCTCAGGTTCTCGTCGAAAAGGAGTTTCACCCCGCTGACGAACTCGCGAGCCGGCGTTCGCGGGTGGCAGCGAAGGCCAGGCAGGCACGGATGTCTTCCGTCGTGAGGTCAGGAAAGTCGGCCAGGATCTGTGCTTCGGTCATGCCACCAGCAAGGTATTCGAGGATGTCATACACGGTAATGCGGGTTCCCTTGATGCAGGGTTTCCCGCTCCGAACCCCGGGAGTGACCCCAATGCGATCTT
>CAYFIG010000446.1:0-1737 GCA_964342905.1 uncultured bacterium | reverse complement strand
GTTCTACTCGACTCGGATGCTTCCCGAGATAACGGTCACGGCCTGGCCGCCGACCTTGACGCGGGTGGGTTGTCCGTCCACCACGTGAAGTTCCACTCGGAGCCGTCCAGGGCGGCCCAGAAAATCGCCCTGCTCCGCTTGGAACGCGGCGACATCGGCGTTGACGGTCAAGAGGCCGGCCTGCCAGAGCCACATCGCGAGCGAGGCGTGGACCGATCCAGTGACGGGATCCTCCGGGATTCCCCAGTGGGGAGCAAAGAAACGGCTGTGGGTCAGCGAGTCGCGCTCGAAGGCTTTCCGCGCGGTGAGGCAGAAACCACGGATGCCACCATCGCTGCCGAGGCGCGCCAGACGCTGCATGTCAGGAGCGAGGGATTTCAGCACCTCCAGGCCTGCGGCGGGGAGGAGGAGGTCCCGCTCCGGCGTCAGCACCGGCCGCGCCCATGCGGCCAGGCCTTCTGGCCCCACGCCCAGGCATTCCAGCACCGGCACCAGCGGCTCGGCGTAGAGGCTCAAGGCAGGGAGCGCAGGTTCCAGCCAGATCACAGTTCCCTTAGAGGTCGAGGAGACAGACACGGGAAGCGGCCCCCCAAGCGTGTCGAACACAACGCGATCACCCCGTAGGCGCGTGGTCTCGACCAGCGCGTGGACGGCGGCGACCGTCGCGTGGCCGCAGAAGGTGACCTCCTTGCCTGACGGGGTGAACCCCCTGAGCCGGAGGTTTGTGCCCGGACGCGTCGCCGGCGTGACGAAGGCGGTCTCGGCCACGTTCATCTCAGCGGCGATCTTCTGCATCTCGGCGTCCGAGAGGCCTTCGGCATCCAGGGCCACTCCGGCGGGGTTGCCGCCGAAGGGCTCGGTGGTGAAGGCGTCGACTTGAAAGATCTCGATGACGCGCTTCATACCCGGATCCGAGCGCGGAGCCACCGCGCCTCTCCGTCCAAGAGTCGATTGGACCAGACCAGAACGAGGGAGCGAGCCAGGATGCTGTACACCACTGAGCGCGAGATCTTGATCTGCTGACCGGGGGCGAGGAGGTTCGGGGATTCGGCCACCAGCGCAAGGGTCCTGAGCCCGATGAGGAGCGGCCAGGCGCACGCGAGCCGCATCCGCCACTCGGGGGTCGGGATCGCCAGCGTATAGGCCCACCCAGCCTCGTAGTGCTCGAGGGTCAGGATCAGAAGCTCCATGATCAGCGGGCGGACCTTGGGGGTTGACGCGGGATCCAAGAGGTCGGTCGGATCGAGCCCGAGACGGGCCAGTTCCTGGCGCGGGAGGTAGCAGCGCCCGATCCTGAGGTCTCTCGCCAGGTCCCGCAGGACATTGGTCATCTGAAGCCCCTTCCCGAAACGCACCCCCTTCTGCTTCATCTCCTGGACATCCCATGGGGACAGCCGCGGCCGGTGAGCCACATGGATCTCGGTCCAGAACTCCCCGACGCAGCCAGCCACGAGGTAGGTATACCGGTCCAGGTCGTGGCGGGACTCCAGAGCAACCAGCCGTCCCTCGTCTTCGCCGGGAAAGGTAGTCAGGTCGAGCGTCATTCCCTCAGTGATCGTGAGGAGGAGAGTCTGGACCCGCTCCCGGTCCGCTTTGTCGAGCTCCCGGTAGCGGGCGGAGCAGTCGGGAAGCCGCCTGAGCAGCTCGCGCTCGCCGGCGTGGATGTTGGGACCCGTACAGGCCCGGATGATCTCCTCGAGGCGCGAAGGCACTTCGCCTCTCAGCTCAGCCCGGAGT
>CAYFIG010000445.1:0-1743 GCA_964342905.1 uncultured bacterium | reverse complement strand
GCCAGCCGGAGGGCCACGGCCCTGCCGATCCCACTCGCGCCGCCTGTGACCAGCGCGACACGGCGCGACAGCTCCTTCTCAGGCGGAGCCAGGGCGAGCTTGTACAGCTCGAGCGGCCAGTACTCCACGTCGAAGGCCTCTTTGGGGGTCAGGGAGAGGTAACGGCCAAGCGCAGCGGCCGCGCCGAGGACCGAAATGGTGTGGTGGTAGATGTCGGCGACGATCCCGGCCGTGCGCGCGTCCTTCCCCGTCGTGAAGATTCCGAGCCCCGGGATCAGAATTACGCGGGGAAAGGGATCGACAAGCTTCGCCCCTTCGAAGCGGTTGGCCTCGAAGTAGGCGGTGTAGTCAGCCGTGAAGCGCTTCACCGTGTCCTGGAGCACGGCCTTGACGCGGTCAGGATCAGCGAGATGGTCAAGCGGAACAAAACAGGCAAGCCGCTTGGTGTAGATCGTGTGATCGGGAGTGGCCGGACCGACCTGCGAGAGCGTGGCCGTGTCGGTCGAACCCGCGAACTCCAGCACCTCCTGGCTATCATCAAAATGAAGAATCGCCCGCCGCTCCTGGCTCAAAAGCCGTCTGAGGAACGGCGCGACCTCCAGGGCCACCTCCCGTCGCGTCTCGGGGAGAAGCGCGGCCGCCCGAAGTCCGCCGAAGCGTTGCCGCCCCTTGCTCTTCGCGCTGATCGCCTCCTCTGCCTTAGCGATCAAATCAATGGTGGCGAGGTACGCCTCCTTGACGGTTTGCCCCCAGTTAATCGTGCCATGCTTTTCCAGAATAACTGCTCTGACCTCAGGGTGCTTCCTGACAGCCCGCGCGACGTCCTGGGAGAGAAGGAACCCCGGGCGCCGGTACGGGATGGCCACCACCTCCCGGCCGTAGACCTCGCGCAATAGCTCGGGGCAACGGTCGGTATTGGTCAGCGAGACGATGGCATCGGCGTGGGTGTGGATGACCGCCTCAAAGGGCAGGAAGCCGTGGAGCAGGGTTTCAATGGATGGCCTCGGCCCGCCTGGCTCCTGAAGCGCGTGGGCGAGGTAGTCCACCATCTCCTGGTCGCCCATCTCCCCTCGCTCGAGGAGCGCCAGGATCTCGTCCATCCGGACGCCGGGGAAGTCCTTGCGCGCGATGCTCTTGAGGTCTGACCCGCTGCCTTTACCCCTGAGAACGCGGATGTCCCTTCCCCTGAAATCGGGCTCGGTCACCTTGAGGGAGGTGTTGCCACCGCCCCAGACTACCAGCGAGGGTTCCGCCCCGATGAGGCGTGACGCGTACACTAGAAGGTCGAGGTCTGAGAGGCGGTTTGCCTCGGCATCGGACCAGCGCGAGTTCATCGTGGCTCAACGATACACCGAAAACGATGAACGAGTAAAGGCAGCGAGGTTGACAGGCGCCCGATCGGCCACTAGCATTTGAGGGGGCTGAGCGATGCAGAGTCCCGGAAGGTTGATCCTGGCAACATTGCTCGTGCTGATCCTATCTGGGACCTCCCCCGGACAGGACATGGTGCTCGTGGATGGCGGACTATTCCTGATGGGGAGCGACCACGATGGTCCGGACGAAGCGCCGGCGCACCGCGTTTCCCTGCCCCCATTCTGGATCGACCGCCACAAGGTGACCAACCGGGAGTTCGCGGCGTTCCTGAACGCCCGAGGGCTCAAGAGCCCGGAGGGCGAAGACTCCTTCGACTGGGACGACGCCGACGCGCGGATCCATCGGGTGCAAGGACAGTTCGTTGCGGAC
>CAYFIG010000444.1:0-1754 GCA_964342905.1 uncultured bacterium | reverse complement strand
TACAAGGTGAAGCGCGTGGTGAAGGTCCTCGGCATGGTCGCCTCCGCCGAGGGATTCACCGACCAGTCGAAGGTCATCAACGGCTTCTCCGATCTCATGGTCGAGCTCTTCGGCGACAGCGGCCGCCACGCGCGCTCGGCAGTCGGGATGGCCGAGCTCCCCCTGGGGATCCCTGTCGAGATCGAGATGATCCTGGAAGTGGAATGAGCGTTTCAGCTCAACGCGCGAGCAGGGAAGGCAGGGTCTGGAGCGCTTCGACGATGCGAGGGCCGTACCAGGTGAGGAGCTTGCCGTCCACCAGATAAATCCGCCCGTCTCGCACAGCGGGCACTTCCTCGTACGGCGCGAAGTCCTGCACGTGGGCCTTTCGGAATCGGTAGGGCTCGTCCGGGAGCAGGATCACCTCGGGCGCCGCCGTCGCCACCTCCTCAAGCGTGACCTGGGGGTAGCGCTCCGAACGATCGGCGAAGAGGTTCTCCCCGCCCGCCAGGCGAAGCATGTCATGCACATAGGTGTCGCGGTTGATCGTCATGTAGGGATTGCGCCAGATCGGGCAGAAGACGCGGACACGCTGTCGGATCTCTCCTAGGCGTTCGGCTTGACGGGAGAGCGGCCAGAGTTCAGCCGTAATCTCGCGCGCGCGCCCCTCGGTCCCGGTCACTATTCCTAGCTCCTCCACCATCCGAATCCCCTCCGCGACGGCGCGCGGGTAGATCACGAACACCGGGATGCCCCAGCCGCGGAGGGTCTCCACGTGCTCCTTCAGGTTCTCCTCGATGTTCGCCACGACGAGGTCGGGGTCCAACGAGCGGATCAAATCCAGCTTGGGATTCTTCTCACCGCCGATCTTGATCTTAGAGGCGACCGCCTCCCGCGGCTCGACTCAAAAGGTCGTGACGCCGACGATGGCGTCGCCGAGCCCGAGGGTAAACAGCGTCTCGGTGATTGACGGGATCAGGGAGACGATGCGCGTCGGCGGCGTCGGCGCAGTGAAGACGACGCCCGAAGCGTCGGTGATGGGATCTCCCATTACTTCTTCTTGGCGCGGAGGCGCTCGATGAGGGTCGTAACCTCCTGAAGGCGAGTGCGAACCTCGGCCTCAGCCTTCGCGAACTCCTCGGGCGAACCCCCTTTCTCGACGGCGTCCTCGTATGCCGTCACTGCGACCCCGAACACCTTCAGCAATCGGCGGGTCTCATCGCTCGGCATGGTTCACTCCTCCGGCAGCTCGGGCAGGTCCTTCCAGAGCGGAGGACCCTCCGGCTTGAAGTTCTTGGTGTTGACGAAGTGCATCCCGTGGTGGAGATTCATCTTGAACTTCCCGCCACCGAAGCGGTCCCCGATGAACTTCGTCGGATCATCGAGAAACGCGCCCATCTCAGCAGACGAAAGTTTGATAAGACGCTTGAAGCGGATCGTCCCCATCCACGGCTCCTGCACCATGATGGTGGAGGTAAACTCGGGCCACACCCGGGCGAACTCCTCCAGAAGCTCTCTCTTCGTCGGCCGCTCCACGCCACGGGTGGCCAGATTCTTCTTGAGGAACGGCTCAATGAGATCCCAGGCCCATTGCGGGAGCACGGTATCATCCTACGGGGTTCCGTCAAGGCGCGTGATCGGTCAGCCTTGCGGGTTGAACGGGTCGCACTGGAAGGATACCATAGGACCGTGAAAAACTTCGAGCTGGCCAAGCTCTTCTACGAGATGGCGGACCTCCTGGAGATCAAGGGCGAGAACGTCTTCCGCGTCCGCGC
>CAYFIG010000443.1:0-1759 GCA_964342905.1 uncultured bacterium | reverse complement strand
AACTCGGATACGAGCTACACTTCCCCGCCGAGTACGGGGAATACCTCTGGGAGGCCCTGATGGAGGCTGGCCGGGAGTTCGGTATCGCCCCCTTCGGGGTCGAGGCCCAGCGGGTACTCAGGTTGGAGAAGCTCCATATCATTCCGGGCCACGACACCGACGCCCTCAGCAATCCCCTGGAGGCAGACATGGCCTGGGTCGTGAAGCTGGACAAACCTGACTTCATCGGTCGGGCTGCCCTCTCAAGCGTCAAGGCCCGCGGGCTTCGTCAGCGGTTGGTGGGTTTCGAAATGCTGGCGGCGGGCGTTCCGGGCGAGGGTGACGCCGTCGTGGCGAACGGCTTCCCCGTGGGTCGGGTCACGAGCGCCAAATGGAGCGCAATCCTCGGCCGGGCCATCGGGATGGCCTGGGTCCCGGCCGAGCTGGCCATCGACGGCGGCCAGATCCACGTTAAAAGCAACGGGCAGACCCACAGTGGTCTGGTAGTGA
Organism: uncultured bacterium; assembly: GCA_964342905.1. Taxonomy (GTDB): domain Bacteria; phylum Methylomirabilota; class Methylomirabilia; order Rokubacteriales; family CSP1-6; genus CAYFIG01. Next base: position 1,270 of record CAYFIG010000443.1, on the reverse strand, counting down.
CAAAGCCGTTTTATGATCCGGAAGGCAAGCGCCTGAGAAGCTAGCCGATGGCGACCTTGCCCTTGCGTTCCTATAAGGTGAGCGCCCTTTATCGAGCGCATCTGGCCCTTGGGGCCCGGTGGATGGAAGAAGGGGAGTGGCGCCTCCCCGAATCCTTTGCTGATCCCGAGGTGGAGGTCGAGCAGGTGAGGCAGGGCGTTGGCATCCAGGATGTGAGCGCGATCGGGAAGCTGGACCTCAAGGGGCACGACGTCGAGCGACTCCTCGATGGCTTCGCTTCCAAAGACCACCTCGCCGTGCTTCGATTGATGCCCGACCACATCCTGCTCCTCACCTCTCCGGGACAACAAGGACAGGTCGCCGAAGGCCTCCTCAAGACTCTGAGCCAGGCACCTGGCTGCACTCACCTGACCGACGTGACCTCAGCTCTCTCGGCCTTTGCCCTTGTGGGACCGAGGGCGCGAGAGGTCCTGGCGAAGCTGACCTCGCTGGATCTCCGCCCCCACGCCTTCCCCGACGGGGCCTGCGCTCAAGGCGGGCTCGCGAAGGTTCACGCTATCATCCTCCGGCAGGACTGGCGCCTGCTCCCGGCCTATCGCCTCCTCGTGGCGCGGGAGCACGGCGAGTATGTCTGGGAGGTCATCCAACAAGCGGGCGCAAGCCTCGGCCTGGTCCCCTTCGGCCTCGCCGCCGAGCCCCTCCTGCGAGGAGAAAGCTAGGTCATGTGGCAGCTGCTGAAGCGCGAGCGGATGTGGACGTCCCGGCCGCTCAAGGACCGCTACGAGGTGGTTATCATCGGCGGCGGGGTCCACGGGCTCGCGACCGCGTACTACCTGGGGAAGCTCGGTGTGCGCGACGTGGCCGTACTCGAAAAGAGCTATATCGGGAGCGGGGCCAGCGGCCGGAACACCGCAATCATCCGCTCCAACTACCGGACCCTCGAGGGCGTGGTCTTCTACGACGAGTCGGTCCGGCTCTACGAGGAGCTGTCGGCCGAGCTTGGGTACAACATGCTCTTCTCCCAGCAGGGCCACCTGACCCTCGCTCACACGGACTCGGCCATCAACGGCCTCAGAGTCAGGGCGGAAGTCAACCAGCTCATGGGGGTGGAGAGCCGCCTGATCTGGCCCCCCGAGATCAAGCGGCTGGTCCCGGCCATTGATATTTCTTCCCGGCCCCGCTATCCGATCCTGGCCGCGCTCTACCATGCTCCCGGCGGGATCATTCGGCATGACGCCGTGGTCTGGGGCTATGCGCGGGGGGCGGACCG
>CAYFIG010000442.1:1428-1762 GCA_964342905.1 uncultured bacterium | reverse complement strand
GCGTTGCTCTCGCCTCTGTCTGTCTCCAAGCTGCTGCAGCGCCCCGACAGCCATGAACAACGCGCGCACGACTCGCGGATGTTGATATGGACTGTCTTCAGAAAACAGTTCGCCCGTGTTCGGATTGACGCCATCCGCCAAAGATTGGATGACCCGCAAAGCATCTCTTGTTTCCATGATTCCCTCCTTCATCGTTTTCACCGGTAGGCGCATGGCGGAACATCGGTCTTCCACGCGGCCTGGGGGAGGTGCTGGCCGTGGGGGAAGAGGCGAAGCTGGCGGGCCGGGAGCGCTGGAGCCAGCCGCCTTCCCCGGAGCGCGAGAAAGTAGCCCA
>CAYFIG010000442.1:0-1418 GCA_964342905.1 uncultured bacterium | reverse complement strand
TCGTCTCCGCGGTGGAGGACGACACGGGGCAGCGGCTTCGGCTGGTGGGCCGGGGGCGCGGGGGCCAGCCGCTTTCCCCGGAGCGCGAGGAAGTAGCCCGCGCGGTGCGTGTCCACGCCGACGCGTCTCAGATCGGGAAGCCCCCGGATCACGCTCCGCCGTCGCTCCTGGACCAGAGTCAGCGCCGCCTTCGGCCCGATCCCGGGAACCCGGAGGAGCAGCTCGTGAGGCGCCGTCATGACATCGAGCGGGAAGAGCTCGGGGTGGCTGAGGGCCCAGGCGGTCTTGGGGTCGTGGTCCAATGGAAGGTTGCCGTCAGGGTCAAAGGGGATTTCCTCGAAGCGAAAGCCGTACTGCCGGAGGAGGTGCTCGGCCTGGTAAAGGCGAAACTCGCGCATGGCCGGTGTTGCACGCTCCCCTTCCATGGGCGTCCCCACCACAGGTTGGAAGGCGCTGAAGTGGGCGTGGTGGAGAAGCTCCTCCTTCTCCAGCCGGGCCACGAGGCCCAAGATCTCCCGGTCCTTCTCACCTGAGGGACCAACCACGAATTGGGTCGTTGTCCCTGCGGGCCTCACTCTTCCGGGACGCCACTCTTGGCGCGCCTCACTGAGGAGGCGGCCGGCCAGCTTGAGCTTGGGGAGGAGGTCTCCGCTGAAATCCTTCTCTTGGGCGAGTTGCCGGAGGTAGGTGTCCCCCGGCGCCTCCAGGTTTATCGAGACTCGGTTCGCCAGCCTCGCGGCCGCCTCAACTTGAGCCGGCTCAGCGCCGGGAAGGAGCTTGATATGGACGTAGCCCCGGTAGCCTTCCTTCCGGCGCAGAATCTCAACCGCCGCGAGCATCCGATCCATGGCGCGCACTGGCTTGCCCGGCACACCCGAGGTGAGAAAAAGCCCCTGGGTCAGCCTTTTCCGGTGAGCCTCCATGAAGGTGGTGGCCACCTCCTCGGGCGCGAACGCGGTGCGCCTGACCTTCCCTCCGCAGAAGGTAGGGCAGTAGCCGCAGGAGAGAGAACACGCGTTGGTCTGCATCACGCGCATGATCCGGGTTGATCCCCCGCCCGGGAGACGAACCTTGGTGATTCCCACGGAATCCCCGGAGCGGCTGAGCCCGCTCGGGAGCCCGTGCTCGCGGTCTCCCGTGGCTGCGTCGGCGAGAATGGAAAGCCTCTGGCGCTGATCCATGGATATCACCCAGCGCTTTCAGATATACCAAACAGGTGACGAGTATGTCAAGCCAAAAAGTTGAAGCGAGAAATAGACCATACAGTGAGCTTTGTTAGACCCAGACCCCGGGGATTTTGGTTGAGCAGGACGGACAGGCCCCCCGCGTGGGGGTCAGGAGATCCTTCAGGATGGTGTAGCCAACCCGCTCGATCAGGACGGCCTTGCAGGAGGGACAGTACGTGTTCTCAAAAGGCC
>CAYFIG010000441.1:0-1767 GCA_964342905.1 uncultured bacterium | reverse complement strand
ATGGGGATGGGGAAGAACGTGGTGGTATTCCGTTCCGAGGCCACCTCCCGCATGGTCTGGAGGAACCGTAGCTGCACCGCGATGGGATAGCGCCCCAGGACTTCGGCAGCCTCCGACAGCTTGGCCGAGGCCTGGTACTCGCCGTCGGCGTTGATGACCTTGGCCCGGCGCTCCCGCTCGGCCTCGGCCTGCTTGGCCATCGCGCGCTGCATATCCTGCGGGAGATCCACGTGCTTGACCTCCACGGTAGTGACCTTGATCCCCCAGGGGTCCGTATGCTCGTCGATGATCTTCTGAAGCTGCTGGTTGATCTTGTCCCGCTCCGCCAAGAGATCGTCCAGCTGGGCCTGGCCAAGGACCGACCGGAGTGTGGTCTGGGCGATCTGGGAAGTGGCGTAGAGGTAGTCTTCCACCGCCACCACCGCCCGGTTGGGGTCCACGACGCGGAAGTAGATGACCGCGTTCACCTTCAGGGAGACGTTGTCCCGGGTGATCACGTCCTGGGGCGGGACATCCATCGCAACGGTTCGGAGGCTCACCTTCACCATCTTGTCCACAAAGGGAATCAGGAGGAGAAGGCCGGGACCCCTGCCGTCGCCGCCGGGGTTGAAGACCGACCGGGCGAGCTTGCCGAGGCGGAAGATGACCCCGCGCTCGTACTCCCGGAGAATCCGGACCGAAGAGCCCACGATGATGAGCGCAATGATGACGACGGGTGCCAGCCCCAAAATCAGTTCCAGTCCAGGCATCGCATGCCTCCTATCGTCCGCTAGTCTTCCTGACTTTCAGCGTCAGGCCTTCCACTTCGGTGATCGCAACCTGCTCCCCCTCCGCCACGGGTTCCCCCTCCGCCACGGCGCGCCAGAGCTCGCCCGAGACGAAGACGTCGCCGGTGGGAGCCAAAGCTGACCGGGCCACGCCCACGTGTCCCACCAACCCGGCAGAGCCCGTGGTGGGCTTTCGGTAGAGGGCCCGGACCCCCGCGCCAACGGCGAAGGCAAAAATCCCGGTTGTCGTGGCGACGGTCGGCACGATCACCCACCAAGAAATCCGGAGCCCGACCTCGGGAGCATCGAACAGCATCAAGGACCCGAGGATCATCGAGATCGTGCCCCCGATGGTCAAGATCCCATGGCTCACCACCTTGATCTCCGCAAGCAGGAGCACAACGCCAAAGAGGATCAGGAGGAGCCCAGCGTAGTTGATCGGCAGGCTCTGAAACGCAAAGAAGGCCAAAATCAAGCTGATGCCACCAATGACCCCGGGCAAGATCGCGCCTGGGTTAGATAGCTCGAAGAAGAGCCCCAGCATCCCCAGCATCATCAGGATGTAGGCAATGTTGGGGTCAGTGATGACGTTGAGGAACCGGTCCTGCCATCCGATCTTCACCTTCGTGACCGGGGCGTCCTTGGTCGTGAGGGTGACTGTTTCCTTCCGAACCTTCACCGACCTCCCGTCGATCTTTGTCAGGAGGTCAGAGAGGTTCTCGGCGATGAGGTCCACCACCTTGAGCTTGACGGCCTCCCGCTCGGTGGCTGAAACCGAAACGCGGACAGCTTTCTCTGCCCAATCAGCATTGCGACCCCGTTCAGTGGCAATGGTCCGGGCAAAGGCCGCGGCGTCATTCTCGATCTTCTTGCTCATTTCCTTGTCAATCTGCCCGCCGCCCACTGCCACCGGATGGGCCGCCCCGATGTTGGTGGCCGGCGCCATAGCCGCGATATGGGCCGCCATGGCGATGAAGACCCCCGCGGAGGCTGCCCGGGC
>CAYFIG010000440.1:579-1770 GCA_964342905.1 uncultured bacterium | reverse complement strand
CTGTCACCGCCGAACTTTTCAAGGAACGCTTGGGCCAGGACGATGGCCATCATGGCCTCGCCCACGATGCCCGCAGCAGGGACCGCGCAGACATCGCTTCGCTCCACTACCGCCTCCACCGCTTCTTTGGTCTTCAGGTCGACGGACCGGAGGGGGGTCCTGAGTGTCGAGAGCGGCTTCATGGCCGCGCGCACCACCACCGGCTGGCCGTTGGTCACCCCGCCCTCCAGGCCCCCAGCGTTGTTGCTCGCGCGCTTGAAGCCCGAGTCCTGGTCGAATAGGATCTCGTCGTGGACCTGAGAGCCCGGCTTCCTGGCAGTCTCAAACCCAAGCCCGATCTCAGCCCCCTTGATGGCCTGGATGGAGCAGAAGGCTTGGGCTAGCCTCCCGTCGAGACGGCGGTCCCACTGGACGTAGGAGCCCAGCCCGACGGGACAGCCGAGGGCCACAACCTCAAAGATTCCGCCTACGGTGTCGCCCTTCTCCTTCGCCGCGTCGATGGCTCGGATTATCCGGGCCTCGGCCTCCGGGTCGGCGCAGCGCACCTCGGAGGCTTCGGCGCGCCGTCGGATCTCCGTCCAGGGCAGGCCAAGCCTACTCACCGAGACCCCGCCAATCTCGACCACGTGGCTCAGGATCTGGATCCCAAACTCGCCGAGAAGTTTCTTCGCGACTCCCGCCACCGCCACGCGCGCCGTGGTCTCTCTGGCGCTCGAACGCTCCAGCACGTTTCTGATGTCCTTGTGACCGTACTTCATCGCTCCGGCAAGGTCAGCGTGGCCGGGGCGCGGGCGGGTGACCTGCTTGGCCGCCGCGCCGGGCTCGGGCGGGGCCACCGACATCGTGGCCTTCCAGTTCTCCCAGTCCCGATTGGCGATCTGAAGGGTAATCGGGCTGCCGAGGGTGAGGCCCCAGCGGACTCCGGAGAGGATGCGAACCCGGTCCTGCTCGATCTTCATCCTGCCGCCGCGGCCGTACCCCTTCTGGCGGCGGGCCAGGTCCTCGTTGATGTCGGCTTCGGTGAGGGGCAGGCCGGCCGGGACACCGTCAATGACGGCGACCAGAGCCTCACCGTGGGACTCGCCCGCGGTGAGGAAGCGGAAGACCAGGCTCATGACCCTTAGGGCTTTTGGGGCTTTTCCGTCTGAGACCGAGCGGGCTTGGGCTGGTCAGTTGGCAGGACCGTCGGGG
>CAYFIG010000440.1:0-569 GCA_964342905.1 uncultured bacterium | reverse complement strand
GCCCGCGGTGAGGAAGCGGAAGGTCAGGCTCACAGAAACTCCACGCTTGCTGGCATGTCATCACCTCCAGGCCACGACGCCGGAGTCCGTCGGCAATGCCGGGGTGTACGTGCTCGTCAAGAAAGAACCGGAGCGGGTCAGGCACCGAGTTTTGCGCGTAACTTACTCGGTGTCAGGGCACGGAGTTCTTCCGCGACCCGTTTGCTCTCCCGGATTTCCGCCTCGATCTCCGCCGTGTAATCGAAATAGTACGCGAGCGCGGCATGCACGTCGGCCACGGTCACGTGATATGTGGAGGCGATCTCATCAGCGGTCATCCCAAGCCGTTCGTGCCAGATTGCGACGTCCGACACCCTGATGCGATGGCCGGCAATTCGGGGTTTTCCGCCGCAGATTCCCGGCGTGATTTCGATGTGCTCCTTGAACAGCCGCTCCATTATCGTCCCCTCTCCTTCGAAGTCTCTTACCATGTCGTTGCTCAGGATTCAAGTCTTAGAAGGAGGCTCCCGGGACGCCGTCAATGACGGCGACCAGAGCCTCACCGTGGGACTCGCCCGCGGTGAGGAAGC
>CAYFIG010000439.1:0-1770 GCA_964342905.1 uncultured bacterium | reverse complement strand
CGGCGAAGCTGTAGTAGGGGGGGACCGGCGTGATGGTGCCGGCGTCAAAGCCGTTGGGGTAGCCGGCCTCGGTCAGGAGCTGCATGGCCTTCTGCGGATCGTACGGGACCGGATCGACCGGGAGCGCGTATTCGAAGTGCCTGGGGACGATGCTCCCCGCGATCGGGGAGGCGCCCAGGGTTTCTGCCTCGCTGATCGCCTTGCGGTCGATGGCATAGTTGGCGGCGAGGCGCACCTTGGGGTGATGCCAGGGCGACTTGGCGTCGTTCCGTTCCATGAACTCGAGCCAGAACACGGCGTTGCCACCAGAGTATTCCAGCCGTAGGTTGGGATCCTTTTTCACCTCTTCCCCCAGGGGGCCCATCATCATGTAGGCGAGCTGGACCTCCCCCCGCTTGAGCATGGCCAGGCGCGTGGCCGCTTCTGTCACGCTCTTCATGACGATCCGCTTCACCTTGGGAGTTTTGCGCCAGTACTTGTCGTAGGCCTCCAGGGTGATCTCCACCCCTGGCGTCATGCTGACCAACTTGAAGGGGCCGGCGCCGATGGGGGCGGTCTTGAAGCCGTCGTCCCCGACCTTCTCCACGTACTTCTTAGGAACGATCCACGCGGCACCAGTGGCCGGGGTCCCGTAGAACGTCATGAAGTCAGGCCAGGGCTCCTTGAGGTGGAAGCGCACCCGGTGGGGGTCGACGATCTGGACAGCCTCGACCTTCTCCTTCAAGAGCTTGGCCGCAGCCCCCTTGTAGCGCTCGAAGCTGAACTTGACGTCCTCGGCGGTCAGGGGATCACCGTTGTGGAAGGTGACCCCTTTGCGGAGGACAAACTCATAGACGCGCCCGTCCTTGGAGACCGACCAGGACTCGGCCAGGCTCGGGGCTATCAGCCCCTGGGGCATGGGTTTGACGAGGGCGTCGTGGACGGCGTAGAGGACCATGAACGGGGTAATGATGCCTGCCGTCTCACTCGGATCGAACCAAGCGGGGGCGATCGTGACGTGGACCGCGTGGGTCACGGTCCCCTGGGGCTCTGCCGAAGCGGGGGAGACCAGCGGGACCGAGGTGAGGGCTAGGCCGAAGATGCTGGCTCCCAGGATGCGGGAGAACCGAATGCTCATTCTCATGGCGTTCCTCCTCTCAAGATCAGCCCTGACCAGCTTGAAGCGGGATTGTTGTTCATTATTGGGGAAGCCCTTGTCTTGTCAATGGCCGTTTTCGGGGGTCTCTAGCCCCGCGAGGTCAGCTCGCTTGACCATTTCCGCGCGCCCGGCTATGCTGCGTTTCGGTTTACCACGGTGGCCAGGAGGGAACCGCATGGAACCGGTCACGGTTGAGGTGCTCAAGCAGATGGCCGCGCTTCAGGGCTACGCCTGGTCCGATGAGGAGCTGGAGCGGCTCCGGTTGCAGGTGGAGCGGGGCCTGGCGCTGGTGGAAAAGCTTTCGGCGCTGGTCCCCCAGGACCTCGAGCCTACGCTTCAATACCGGATGTTTTGAACAGGAGGCACGATGGTGAGCGAGCTAGTCTGGAAGTCGATCACCGAGCTGGCCCGGCTGATCGCGACCAAAGAGATCTCCCCCGTGGAGGTGGTCCAGGCCCACTTGGACCGGATCGAGGCCCTGGACGGCAAGCTCAAAGCCTACATCACCGTCTGCCGGGAGGAGGCCCTCGCCGGTGCTAAGACCGCAGAGGCCGCGGTCGTGAACGGGCAGGCCCTGGGCCGGCTTCACGGGATCCCCGTTGGGCTCAAAGACCTCTATGCCACCGCGGGTG
>CAYFIG010000438.1:0-1779 GCA_964342905.1 uncultured bacterium | reverse complement strand
CAGGGACTTCGTCACTACCGCCGGTCTGTCCAGGCGGTCTTCCAGGATCCGTACGGGTCGCTGAACCCGAGGATGCGGGTGGACTCCATCATCGCTGAGCCGCTCGTCACTAACGAGCAGCTCTCCTCAGCGGAAGTGCGGCAGCGGATCCTCCGCCTCCTGGAGCTGGTGGGGCTCCCCGAGCGCTCCGCCGACCTCTTCCCACACGAGTTCTCGGGCGGGCAGCGTCAACGGATCGCGATCGCCCGCGCCCTGGCGCTTTCCCCAAAGCTCGTGGTGCTCGACGAGCCGGTCTCGGCCCTCGACGTCTCGATCCGGGCCCAGATCCTGAACCTCCTCCGGGATCTCCAGACCCAGTTTGGCCTCTCCTACTTCTTCATCGCTCACGACCTCGCCGCCGTGGCCCACATGAGCCACACGATCGCGGTCATGTACCTGGGGAAGATCGTCGAGATCGGAGAGGCGGTGATCGTGGCCACGCACCCAAAACATCCCTACACCCAGGCTCTCTTCTCCGCGGCCCTCCCCTCCCATCCGGACGAGCGGCGAGAAGAGATTATTCTGCCCGGGGAGGTGCCGAGCCCGATCCGCCCGCCCGCCGGCTGCCGCTTCCACCCGCGCTGCCCGTACGTGATGCCACGCTGCTCCGAGGAGGAGCCCCTGCTCAGCCACGAGAGCGGCCGTCTGGTGGCTTGTCACCTCTACGACATGGCGTCGGCTCCCGCCGCGTCATCCGCAGGGGTATCCCGTGGCACCTCATAGAGAAGCCCTTCGATGGTCCAGACACTCCTCGAAGGCGTGGGAGTCAGCAAGCACTTCGGTGGGCTGTCCGTCCTGCGGGAGGTCCGCTTCGAGGTCGCCGAGGGAGAGATCGTGGCGCTCATCGGCCCCAACGGAGCCGGGAAGACCACCCTCTTTCACTTGATCAGCGGCCTCCACCGCCCTTCGGCCGGAAGCATCCGCTTTGGGCGGAGCGAGCTGGTCGGCCGCTCTCCCCACCGCATCTGTCGCCTGGGCATTGCCCGAACCTTTCAGACCCCTCGTCCGTTCCTTGATCTCACCGTCGGGCAGAACGTAAAGACCGCCGCGCTCTTCGTGGGGCGGCCGTCCCTGGCGTCCCCCGAGGAGCTCCTGGCGCTGGTGGGCCTGGCTGAGCAGGCGAGCGTCCCCGCCCGCCACCTCCCCGCCGGACGGCGCAAGCTCCTCGAGCTGGCCATGGCCCTGGCCCTCGGTCCGCGCGTGCTCCTGCTGGATGAGCTGCTGGCCGGCCTCATCCCAACTGAAGTGGATCGGGCCACGACCCTCTTGAAACGGATCCGAGACCGGTGGGGAATCGCGCTCTTCTGGGTCGAGCACATCATGCGGGCCGTCATGGGGATTGCCGACCGCGCCATCGTTCTCCACCACGGCGAGGTGATCGCCGAAGGTCCGCCCCGGGCCATGGCCGGGGATCCGCGAGTGCTGGAAGCCTACCTTGGACACAAAGGAGGAAACAACCATGCGCATTGATCGTCGAGAGTTTCTCAAGGTGGGGGCTGCGGGGGTGGGAGCCTTCGCGATGCTCCACGGTAAGGCCCGCGCCCAGGCCAAGCCTGTCAGGATCGGTTACACTCTGTCGGCCACGGGGCCCTACTCGGTGGGCGCCGGGATCACGCAGAGGCCCAACTACACCCTCTGGGCCGATCAGGTGAATGCCCGCGGGGGTCTCCTGGTCAAGGGCGAGGGTCGGAGGCCCGTCGAGTTCGTGTCTATCGACGACAGGAGCGAGCTCGAGACCGC
>CAYFIG010000437.1:0-1779 GCA_964342905.1 uncultured bacterium | reverse complement strand
CGTACGGATCCTGGAAGACCGCCTGGACAGACCGGCGGTAGTGACGAAGTCCCTGGCCGTCCAGCTCTTGGAGATCCTGGCCCTGGAACCGGATCACCCCGCTCGTGGGCTCCTCGAGGCGCAGCACCAGCTTCGCTGTGGTGGTCTTGCCGCAGCCTGACTCCCCGACCAGCCCCAGGGTCTTCCCCGCCTCGATCGTGAACGAGACGCCGTCCACTGCCCGCACGAGTCCCAGCGACCCCAAGAAGAGCCCGCCCTTCACCGGAAAATGCTTGGTCAGGCCCTTGGCCTCGAGCAGGGATGCGCTCACTCGATCACCGGATCGGCCCCGGACCCGCTATGGCTTCAGGTTGAAGAGCCGCGCGGCGTTCTCGCCCAAGACCTTTCGCTTTAACTCAGACGAGAGATCGTCGCGGTTGGCAATGGTCGAGACAGAGTCCGGGCACATGCAGTCGAAGTGGGCGTAGTCGGACGCGTACATCAACCGGTCCTCGCCGACGATCTTCGCGACGATGGGGAGCATCTGCTCCTCGGGCTCGAAGGTGTAGAAGCAGCGCTCAGAGGCCATGTACTCTGCCGGGTCTCGTCTGAGATGCGGGAGCTGGTCGGGGAAGAGCTCATAGTGCTCGTGGAGGCGCTCCATCAGGTAGGGAATCCAGCCGCAGCCGGCTTCAAAGACGCCGATCCTGAGCCCGGGGAATTTGTCCATGACCCCGCCCGCTACCAGCGTGGAGAAGGCCATGAACACGTCCGCACCGTAGAACACGTGCTTGAAGAAGAAGTTGTCGAAGCGGTCGGCCCCGATCGTCCGCGCGCTCAAGAGGTGCAGGCAGGCCGGGACTCCCAGCTGCTCGGCTGCCGCGTAGATGGGATCGAAGCGCCGATCGCCGGGGTTGGTCCCCTCCGGCCAGGTGGGGACCCGCACGGCCAAGAGCCCTAGCTCTCTCACGGCCCGCTTCAGCTCCTTGGCCGCCTCCTCGGGGTCCTGAAACGGCACGATCGCGACTCCTTTGAGCCGGTCCGGAGCTGTGGCGCAGTACTCGGCGAGCCAGTCGTTGTAGGCGTGGCACGTGGCCAAGGCCAGCTTCGGGTTTTCGACCAACCCGATGGTAGCGGCGGAGAGTCCTCCGCCGAACAGGACCGCGACATCAATGCCCTCGAGGTCCATGTCCTTGAGCCGTTCCTTGGGGTCGGTCATGCCGGGGCGGCCGGTCCACTGATGGGCGGGCTTCACCACCCTGATCGGCCGGCTCGACTTCCCCCATTTGTCCTCCCAGCGCGGGAAGATCTTTCCTTCGATCGCTAAGCGCGGCTGACGGGACTCAAAGCGGCCATCGAAGACGTACCGCGGCGCCCAGTCGCCCCACTCCTCCCCAATACGTTTGACCCAATCCACCCCGATCTCCTCGACGTGGCCATCGGCGTCGATGACTGGAAATCCAAGCGTGCTCATCTGGCTCCTCCTTTCCGAGCGGCGACGAGGTCGCCGGAAATAAGGCGCTATGGGTGTCTGGTCTCGATTGGCTTCGTGATCGCTTCGTGGGCCCCGTAAAAATACATGCTGCGCCCCGCCGCCCCGCCGACCACCGCGATCTCGTAGCACTCCGGGAGCTCCACGACGGGGAGCGGGAGGTCCGGGTGGTTCGTGAGCCACTGGAGATCCGGGCGGCCGGCGAGCAGCGTTGCCGGCTCGCGGTTCGAGCGGAGGATCCGGAACGGGAGCGTGGCGTGGTGGTAGAGGTAGTCGCGGATATCGGCCTTGGACCAGCCGTGCTTGGC
>CAYFIG010000436.1:0-1787 GCA_964342905.1 uncultured bacterium | reverse complement strand
CTCGATCTCCGTGGCGGTTGTCCATCGGCCCAGGGTGAAGCAGAGGGAGCCCTCGATCTCCTCCGGGTCGCACCCAATCGCGCGGAGCACATGCGACGGCTCGAAGGTTTTCGAGGCACAGACAGACCCGGACGCGGCCGCGACCCCGGAGAGGTCGAGATCCATGAGCACGCTGTCGGCCTTGACAGCCCGGAGGCAGACGCTCACGTGGTGCGGGAGCCGCTCGGTCCGGGAACCGGTAGGCCGACAGTCAGACACTCCCGCCAGGAGGCCCTCGATCGCCCGGTCTCTGAGCCGGGTGAGCCGGAGCGCCTCGGCCTGACCTTCCAGGCGTGTCAGTTCCGCGGCCACCCCCATCCCGACGATGGCGGGGAGGTTCTCGGTCCCCGAGCGGTACCCCCCTTCCTGGCCACCGCCGAGGATCTGGGGGAAGAGCTTGACACCGGGTCTGACCCAGAGGACCCCCGCGCCCGGCGGGCCGTAGAGATCGTTGCCGGAGAGGGTGAGAAGATCGATCCCAATCTGATCTACCAGGAGCGGGATGCGGCCCCCGGCGCCCACTCCGTCAACATGGAAGGGGACGGCGCGTTCTCGGGCGATCCGTGCGAGCGCGGCGATGGGCTGGATGGTGCCGACCTCTGGGTTCGCCGCCTGGACGGAGACCAGCACGGTTTCAGGGCTGATCGCGGCAGCAAGGTCCCCGGGATCCACGCGCCCCTCTCCGTCCACACGGAGGTAGGTCACTCTGAACCCGCCCTTCTCGAGATCCCGGCAGGGATTCAGGATCGAAATGTGCTCGACGGATGAGGTCACCACGTGGCCACGGGCCTTCGCCGCTCCGAGGGCCACCCCCTTGATGGCCAGGTTGTTGGCCTCCGTCGCGCCGGAGGTGAAGATGACCCCGCTGGCCGCACCCCCCAGAAGCCGGGCAACCTTAACGCGGGCCACCTCCAACGACTCCCTGGCTTCGCTCCCCAGCAAGTGAAGCGCCGAGGGGTTGCCGACCCCGCCCTCTAGGAACGGCCGCATGACCGCCAGCACCCGGGGGTCCACCGGGGCAAACCCGGAGTAGTCCAGGTAGACCCGGACCGGCAGCGCCGGCTCGTCAGCGGACGCCCTACCGAGTCTTCCGGACGAGGAAGCGGTAGACCGCGCCATGTTTGGTCATCTCCAAGAGCTCGTGGCCGGTTCGTCGAGACCAGCTCTTCATGTCTGCGTCGGAGGCCGGATCGTCGGAGAGCATCTCGAGAACCTGCCCCACGGCCAGCCCCCTGACCGCCTCCGCGGTTTTGACGATGGGCATCGGACAGAACAGCCCAAGGCAGTCGATCTGTTTATCAGGGATGGTCACCGGGACGCGAATTCCTCATGAACGACGAGCCCGATACATTGCTCAAACACTACCCGGAGGCCGGAAGCGTGTCAAGAAACCGCGCAGATTCTCATTGACAGCCCCCTCGGGGGTACAGAACAATGGAAGGGGAGGTCGGGATGCTCTGGGCCAAGAAGGGGGAAGTGCTCGCAGGCCAACGGATTAAGCAGAAGATCCTCCTCGCCCTGGTCCTCGCCTGTGTCATTCCTCTCCTGATCCTCACCTATGTCTCGCACGTTCACATTTTGCCGCTCCTGGACCCGGCCACCCACGCGACGATCGTCAAACTACTCCCCGTGCTGATCATCTTCACCGGGCTCTTGATCGCCGGTGGATCCTTCGTAATCTGGGATGTCGCCGTGGCCGTGGCCCGCTCGGCCGAGAGCATCGCCTCGGCCAAGGGGATTAGCGAACT
>CAYFIG010000435.1:0-1790 GCA_964342905.1 uncultured bacterium | reverse complement strand
CATCAAGTCGGGCACCGAGTCGGTGGGGGCTCGCACCAAGGGCAAGGTTGTGAAGAACAAGCTCGCGCCGCCGTTCCGCGAGGCCGAGGTTGAGATGATCTACGGCGAGGGGATCTCCAAAGAGGGGAGCGTCCTGGACCAGGCGGTGGAGCAGGGGCTCGTGGAGAAGTCCGGCACCTGGTTCACCTACAAGAACGAGCGGATCGGTCAGGGGCGGGAGAACGCCAAGCGGTTCCTCAAGGAGAACCCTAACGTCCTGGCTGATCTGGAAGCCAAGGTGCGCCAGGCCCTGGGGCTCAGGCCGGTGGGGGCGACTTCGTGACGCCGCTCACGATCGAGCATATAATTCTCGGCTCGATCCTTGGAGCCGAGACGGCTAAGGTCCAGACCCTTCTGCGCGAGTGAGTCGCAGCTCGCGAAGGTGGCGCGATCGAAGCAGCTGAACGTAGAGCAGGCCAGGCGGGCGGCCTATGATCTCCTCTCGCGGAAGGCGTGGAGCCGCGCCGAGCTGACCGTACGGCTTGTCCGCCGTGGCGCTCCCGCACCTTTAGCCCGGCAGGTGGTGGCCGAGCTCGAGGCCCAGGGCTACCTGAACGATCAGGCCTTCGCCCGCCAATGGGCCGAGGCGCGCGCCAGCCGTCAGCGCCTCGGCAGCCGCCGGATCAGCGAGGAGCTCAGGCTCAAGGGCGTCCCACGCCCCCTGGTTGAGGCGGCGCTCCGCGAAGCGTTCTCAGAGACACCGGAGGAGGTGCAAGCGCTGGAGGCGGCCCGCCGCAGGCTTCCGGTCCTCTCCCGTCGAAGCGCTACCCGCGTCCCCGCAAAGCTCCTGGACTACCTGTTGCGTCGGGGCTACCCGGCAGAGGTAGCCCGGAGCGTGGTCCGGCAGCTCTGCAAGGTCGAAGACCAAGACGTCTGAGCCCGCCCAGGCGGGGCGTCTCCTCGGATCGGGCGCGCCCCTGACTCGCTACCCACCGGCGTCGGTGTGATACCATACCAGCGTGTCGAGCCCGAGCCATCGGGCCAGCCTGAAGCGGCAGTCAGAGCAACGCCCATGACCGGAAGCGAGCTCCGCCAACGATTCCTCGACTACTTCGCCCGGAACGGCCACAGCGTGGTCCGCTCTTCGCCGCTGGTGCCGGCCCAGGACCCGACGCTCCTCTTCACCAACGCCGGGATGGTGCAGTTCAAGGCGGTGTTTCTGGGCGAGGAGCGGCGGCAGTATGTCCGGGCCACCTCCTGCCAGAAGTGCGTGCGCGCCGGTGGGAAGCACAACGATCTCGAGAACGTGGGGCGGACCGCGCGGCATCACACCTTCTTCGAGATGCTCGGGAACTTTTCCTTCGGGGATTACTTCAAAGCCGACGCGATCGCCTATGCGTGGGAGTTCTTGACGAAAGAGCTTGGGCTTCCGCGGGAACGGCTCTGGGCCACCGTCTTCACCGACGACGACGAGGCCTTCGGGCTCTGGAAAAAAGTGGCCGGATTCTCCGATGAGCGCATTCTGCGCCTGGGAGAGAAAGATAACTTCTGGGCGATGGGGGAGACCGGCCCCTGCGGCCCCTGCTCGGAGATCCACTACCACCAGGGGGACCATCTCGCGTGTGAGCAGGAGCGGGCCGGGAAGCGCTGCCTTGGACCAGCCTGCGAGTGCGACCGGTGGCTCGAGATCTGGAACCTGGTCTTCATGCAGTTCAACCGCGACGCGGCTGGGACCCTGACGCCGCTCCCCAAGCCCTCCATCGACACGGGGATGGGGCTTGAGCGGATCACCGCGATCCTCCAGGGGGTCG
>CAYFIG010000434.1:0-1791 GCA_964342905.1 uncultured bacterium | reverse complement strand
CGACGGGACAATGAACCTGGTCGGCGCCATCCGCACGTGCATGGGCTCGGTGGGCGCCCGGACCATCCGCGAGTTTCAGCTCACCGAGCTGATCATTGCCCCGGCCATCAAGACCGAAGGCAAGGTCTTCCAGCACGCCCAGAAGCTGGGAATGCAGAAGTGACGCGCGGAGGGGGTTCAGCTCCCTCCGCCACCATGGCCGCTCCGAGCGCGCACCAACGTCGCAGGTGCACCCACGCCGAAGGCGCTGGGATCCGGCTGTTCTCCGAGGTTCGCTGTGGATAAGATCGCAATTGTCGACTTCGGTGGGCAATATACACAGCTGATTGCGCGCCGTATCCGCGAGCTGTCAGTCTACTCTGAGATCTTCCTCCCGACCCACCCGGTGGACGAATTCCTCAAAGGCGATTACAAGGGGATCATCCTCTCGGGCGGCCCGTCCAGCGTTTACGAGGAGAGTGCTCCGCTTCCCCCGAGGAAGCTCTTCGAGGCCGGGCTCCCGATCCTGGGCATCTGCTACGGGATGCAGGCCATGGGCTACCTGCTGGGGGGCCACGTGGTGCCCGCGGACCGGCGCGAGTACGGCCGGGCCGAACTGCGCCTCCTCGGGAGCCAGGGGCTTTTCGACGGGGTCAGGCCCGAGCGCGGCGAGTCCATCACGGTCTGGATGAGCCACGGGGATACGGTAATGCGCCCGCCGAAAGGATTCGTCTCCCTGGCTTCCACGGAGAACTGCCCGGTCGCCGCGATGGCGGACCCGCATCGGCGTTTCTACGCGGTCATGTTCCACCCCGAAGTGGCCCACACCCCCCAGGGGCGAACAATTCTCCAGAACTTCCTGGCGTTCTGCGAGGCCAACCCGACGTGGACCATGGCTTCATTCGTTGACACGGTAATCTCGGAGATCAGGCAAAAGGTGGGCCGCGAGCGGGTCCTCTGCGCCCTGTCCGGGGGCGTGGACTCCTCCGTCGTGGCCGTGCTGGTCCACAAGGCCATCGGCGATCAGCTGACCTGCGTCTTTGTTGACAACGGGCTCTTACGGAAGGACGAGGCCGCCAGCGTGGTTCACACCTTCAAGGATCACTTCAAGATCAACCTGGTCCACGTGGATGCCTCCAAGCGGTTCCTTGACCAGCTCCGCGGGGTGGCCGATCCAGAGTTAAAGCGGAAGCGGATCGGAGCCGAGTTCATCGCGGTGTTCGAGGACGAAGCGCGGAAGCTGGGAGACATCCCCTGGCTCGCCCAGGGAACCCTGTATCCCGACGTGATCGAGTCAGTCTCTTCCAAAGGGCCATCCGCGACGATCAAGACCCACCACAATGTGGGAGGCCTGCCCGCTCGGATGGGCTTTAAGCTTCTGGAACCGCTCCGAGAGCTTTTCAAGGACGAGGTTCGGCAGCTCGGAGAGCTCTTGGGGCTCCCGTCCGAGATCGTGTGGCGACAGCCGTTTCCTGGGCCGGGCCTCGCCATCCGCGTGCTCGGAGAGGTCACCGAGGAGCGTCTCGAGCTGCTCAGGGAGGCGGATGCGATCGTTCAAGAGGAAGTCCAGCGGGCCGGCCTTGAGCGCGAGCTCTGGCAAGCCTTCGCCGTGCTCCTTCCGGTCAAAACCGTCGGGGTGATGGGCGACTACCGGACCTACGCGCAGGTCATCGCCTTGCGCGCGGTCATGAGCCAAGACGCCATGACCGCAGACTGGGCGAAGCTCCCTTACGACCTTCTCGGGAAAATCTCAAATCGCATCATCAACGAGGTGAAGGGTGTCAACCGCGTCGTCTTCGACATCTCCTCCAA
>CAYFIG010000433.1:0-1807 GCA_964342905.1 uncultured bacterium | reverse complement strand
TCGCGGTCTTCCCGGTCTGCCGGTCGCCGATGATCAGCTCGCGCTGGCCGCGTCCGATCGGGATCATCGCGTCGATGGCCTTGAGCCCGGTCTGAAGCGGCTCCTTCACCGGGCGGCGGTCCACGACACCCGGAGCGTAGCGCTCGATCGGGCGGAACTCCTTTGCCTCGATCGGGCCCTTCCCGTCAATGGGCTGACCCACGGCGTTCACCACCCGGCCGATCAGCGCCTCGCCGACTGGAACCTGGGCAATCCGCTTGGTGCGCTCGACCGAATCGCCCTCCTTGATGTGGGTAGCCTCGCCCAGGAGCACTGCTCCGACGTTGTCCTCCTCGAGGTTCAGCACCATGCCGAACACCTCGCCGGGAAATTCGAGAAGCTCGCCGGCCATGGCGCGCTCCAGGCCGTAGATGCGGGCGATCCCGTCGCCCACCTCAATGACGCGCCCCACCTCCTTGAAGTCGATGGTGGTCTCGTGCCCCTGAAGCTGACGCTTAATGATCTCGCTGATCTCCCCTGCCTTGATCATCCGCTACCCCTTTACCAGGCGCTCGCGGAGCCGGGCGAGCTGCCCGTCCAGGCTGGCGTCGAACACGAGGCTTCCGATCCGGGCGACGAAGCCGCCGAGGAGCGTCGAGTCGACCGCCTCCTCGATGAGCACCTGCCTGCCGACGGCGCGGCCCAGCCGGTCAGCAAGCTGGTGCCGCTCGCTTTCGGTCAGTGCCACGGCAGAGCGGACCTCGGCGCGGGCCCGGCCCAGCTCCGCGTCCACGAGCTGCCGGTACACGCGCACGATCTCCGAGAGATGGTCCACGCGACCTCGCCGCGCAAGCAGCCCGAGGAAATCCTTGACGAGCGTTGAGCAGGGAATGCCGTCGGCGACGGCGGTGATGACCCGCTGCTTCCCTTCTCCTTTGATCCATGGGCGAAGAAGAAAATCGCGAAGCTTCCGGTGAGCAAAGATAATCTGGCACGCAGCGTCGAGCTCCTGCCCCGCCGCTTCCGCCCTGCCCGCCTCACGGGCCAAGGCGAGGAGGGCCTTGGCGTAGCGTTTGGCGGTCGCCTCCCGCCGCCTCACCTGATCCGCTCCAGCTGGCTGATGGACTCTGTGACAATTCGCCGATGATCTTCTTCCCGGAGGCTTTTCCTGATCAGCCGCTCGGCGACCGCGACCGCGAGATCTCCCACCTCCCGGCGAAGTTCCTCTTTGGCCCGGCGCACATCCTGCTCGATCTCCGCTCGGCCGCGTTCCACGATGCGCGCGGCCTCCTGCCGTGCGGCCTCTACAATGCTGCGCTGCTCCTCCGCGGCCTGCTTTAACGCAGCGTCTTGAATTGCCTGGGCCTCGGCGTGGGCAGCCTCGAGCCTGGCCCGGTGCTCCTCCTGCTGGCGCTGGGCCTCGGCGCGCGCGGCCTGGGCTTCCTCGAGGGATTTCTTGATGGCCTGGGTACGCTCCTCCATCTTGGATACAAAGGGGCGATAGAGGAGCCACCAGAGGAGAAACAGGAGCAGGGAGAAATTAAGCGCCTGGACGATGAGGGATTTGTCCAGATTGATGAACCCTCCCTCGGCGGCCAACGCCCAGGCCGGATAGAGGGCGAAACCGAACGCGAGGAGCGCACCCTTCAAGCTCATAGAGATATGCTCCAGTGAGGCGTTGTGAAAAGGGGAGCAAACAAAGCGTCAGCATGAGTATCATGGCCTCGCGCGAACTGTCAAGCCCTGCTGATGATTCCGCCGCCAACGACTAAGTCGCCCTGGTAGAAAACCACCGACTGACCGGGCGTGACTGCCCGCTGGGGGACGT
>CAYFIG010000432.1:1513-1812 GCA_964342905.1 uncultured bacterium | reverse complement strand
ACTTGAGGGGCTCGATGGCTGTTTTCTTTCATCGTTCACGCATAATTCAGGTTAGAGGCCTTCTCGCTGGCCGTTGATCCGGTGAACAAGCGGCTCGTTCCCGCCATCTCGTATTTGGCTTAACAGGACAAAACTGTTCGCTCTCGTCGCCCGGTTCTAGGGGCCGCTCCGGGTCCACTACCTGGGCTGGCAGAGCGTCCTCACCCAGGGACCATCCGGCGCGGGATATGCAGGACACCTTCTATCTCTCCGAGGACGTGCTGCTGCGGACCCACACCTCCCCGGTGCAGATCCGAGTG
>CAYFIG010000432.1:0-1503 GCA_964342905.1 uncultured bacterium | reverse complement strand
GATGGCTGTTTTCTTTCATCGTTCACGCATAATTCAGGCTAGGGTCCTCCGATAGCCTTCTCGTAGGTCACCGAGGACTGGAGGCGGTCCTCGGGGATCGAGTAGTAGGCTCGGAGCACGGCCTCGGAGTCGGCTGAGAGCCGGTAGCCCGCTTTTTCTAAGGCTGCCCGGGCCTTGTAGTTTCCCGCGTACGTCCCCACGATGAGCCGGCGCACCCCCCTCACCTGCGCCTCCAGGTGCTCCCTGAGGCGCGAGCCGATCCCAAGACGCTGGTGCTCGGGAAGGACATAGGCGTGGCGCAGGAGGGCGGCGTCGCGCACATACTCAAGCCCCATGACGCCGGCCAGGGCGCCGGCGGCGAACGCGCCATACCAGGTCATACGGCGGGCTTCGGCCTCGAACTCGGCCGACGTCATCTCGGGATCGTGATACTCCTCGGCCGGGAGGAACTCCCGGTACCAGCGCGCGGCGGCGTTGATCACACTCAAGGCTCTATCCCGGTCCGCCTGGGTCAGCGGGCGAATCGTTACACTCGTCATGGTCTGAATTTTAGCTCGATCCTCGGCTTTGCCCAGAGCGCCCCGCCTGGGCATAATAAGGGGCCACCAGACCCGAGGAGGAGACCAGAATGGGCGCGTGGGCAACTTTCCCCGACAAGGAGCCGTCCCGGGAGGCGCGGGCCCTGGCCGAGCAGGTGGAACGCGACGGAGGCCACGTTCTGGCCCTCTACCAGGATCCGGTGGGCGAGCACTGGCAGATCTTCTGCCTGCTCCCCATGGAGCGCGTCGAGCCCACACCCTACCAGCGCGACCTCTCCCCGACCCACGTCAAGCGCCTCCAGGAGGTGGTCAAGAAGCTCGATCGCTTCGTGGACCCCATCGTGGCCATGTCCCCCAGGCCCGGCCTTTACTGGACCCCCAACGGCAACCACCGGCGCGCGGTGCTCGAGAAGCTCAAGGGCAAGCTCATCCCCGCCATCCTGGTCCCCGAGGCCGAGGTAGCCTATCAGATCCTGGCTCTGAACACGGAGAAAGCCCACAACCTGAAGGAAAAGTCGCTGGAGGTCATCCGGATGTACAAAGGACTGGCGAAGGAGGCGCCGCGAAGCTCCAAGGAAGACTATGCCTTCCAGTTTGAGTCCGCCCACTTCATCACCCTCGGGCTCCTCTACGAAAAGAACAGGCGTTTCGCCGGCGGGGCCTTCGCGCCGATCTTGCGTCGCGTGGACAAGTTCCTGAAGGGCTCGCTGCCCAAGGCGCTGGAGGAACGCCAGGAGCGGGCCGAGCTGGTGCGGGAGGCCGACGAACTGCTCTCCGAAGCTGTGACCAGGATCAAGAAGCGGGGGATCAATCACCCCTACGTGAAGAGCTTCATCCTGGCGCGCACCACGCCGTTGACCCGCGCGCGGAAGACTCTGCCGTCGTTCGAGGTCACCTTCAAAAAGCTCACCGAGAACCTGGAGAACTTCGACGTGGCCAAGATCCGCTACGAGGACATCGCGCG
>CAYFIG010000431.1:0-1812 GCA_964342905.1 uncultured bacterium | reverse complement strand
CTGGTTGGTTCCCTCGTAGATCTGGGTGATCTTGGCATCCCGCATGAAGCGCTCTACGGGGTACTCGCGAGTATAGCCGTAGCCGCCGAAGATCTGGACCGCGTCGGTGGTCACCCGCATCGCGGTGTCCCCTGCAAAGCACTTGGCCATCGAGGCCTCGAACACGACGGAAGACAGTCCACGGTCGACGAGCTGGGCCACGTGGTGGATCAGGAGCCGGGAGGCATGGACAGCCATCGCCATATCGGCCAGCATGAACTGGATCCCCTGGAACGACGCGATGGGCTGGCCGAACTGCTTCCGCTCAGCGGCGTAGGCCAATGCGGCGTCCAGCGCGGCCTGGGCGATCCCGAGGGCAATCGCCCCGGTCGGTGGCCGGGTGTAATCGAGCGTCTTCATCGCGACCTTGAACCCCTCCCCCTCGTCGCCGAGACGGTTCTCCACCGGCACTTCGCAGTCGTTCAGGTGGATGGCGACAGTGGGCGAGGCCCGAATTCCCAGCTTCTTCTCTTTTTTCCCGATCGCGAACCCGGGAAAGGTCGGCTCAACGAGGAACGCCGTCACCCCTTTGGCTCCCTTGGACCGGTCCACCGTGGCGAAGAGCGTGATGACGCCAGCGTGGTCCCCGTTAGAACACCAGAGCTTGGTTCCGTTGAGGATGTAGCTGTCGCCCTTCCTGACGGCCTGAGTTTGAAGGGAAGCGGCGTCGGATCCGGCGCCGGGCTCAGAGAGCGAGTACGCCGCGAGGATCTCGCCCGAGGCCAGCCGAGGGAGGTAGCGCTTCTTCTGCTCCTCGGTACCGGCGAGGAGGATGGGGTAGCCGCCCAAGGGGGTCGCCAGGAAGTTCGTGGCGGTTGCCGCGCACGCCCAGGCGACCTCCTCGACGGCCAAGCACAGGGCCAAGGCACCCATCCCGGTCCCGCCGTGCCCTTCCGGAACCCAGATACCCATGAGCCCCTGCTCAGCAAGGATCCGCATCGGCTCTTCCGGATAGGTCTCGGTCTCGTCGTGATGGGGGGCGAGCGGCGCGATCTTCTCCCGCGCGATCTGCCGAGCCAGATCGCGCACGGCCCTCTGGTCCTCGGTCAGGTAGTAGAGATCCCGCATCCTTTACAGTTCCAGGTTGGCGCACTCGGCGGCAAAGGCGCGGCAGGCCGCCGCGTCAAAGCCGCGGAGGATCGTGATCTTCTGGGCCTCCAGTGAGCCCTCGGCGTGGATCGCCAAGAGCTCGTGGTAGCCGCCGAAGTCTGAGGCCATGAGGTCGTGGATCAGGTTGAAGAGCCGGAGGCGGTTCACGGCCCCGAAGCCCTTCCGCCCGCCCAGGTACTTCTCCACGTCAGCCTTGGTCTCGGGGTTCACCAGGTCCTCCTCCGCCGGCCCCGTGACGAGGAGCCCGCCGGCGATGTCCTGCACCTTCTGGACCATGGCGTGGTAGTTCTCGGCGAAGTACTGCTTGGCGATGTTGGTGGTCGTGGTGTCGGGCACCGCCACCCGCGGCCCCTTGAGTTTGCACTCATGGGCGGCGGCCACGGTGAGCGACCTGACCGTCTCCCGGTATGAAATCAGCCGCGAGAGCTTCTCTCTTACGTGGCCCGCTTTCTCGATCCCGTTGGCCTCCGCCATGAGCAGGGCCGCGCCAATCATGAGGTCCATAAGCGGGAGCTTGTATGAGATCGCGGTGAAGCGGTGGAACTCGACAAAGCCGAGAGCCAGGGCGCCGGCGTACGGCGTCTCCCCGGAGAGAAAGACGCGCTCCCAGGGCACAAACACGTCATCGAAGATGGTCAGCGTGTCGAAGATCTTGTGGCGGGA
>CAYFIG010000430.1:0-1820 GCA_964342905.1 uncultured bacterium | reverse complement strand
CGACCGCCTCGATGAGCTTGGTGTCGCTGTTGATCAGGGTGGGGGTGTTCGCGATCCAGCCGCGCACGATCCCCTCGGTCTTTGCTTCACCGTAGTGCTTGATCAGGGCGGCCAGGAACGACTGGCTGTAGATGTAGTTCGAGGGGCGGAGGCAGAGACGGCCCTTCCACTTCGGATCGCCCAGCGCTTCGTAGGTGGAGAGCTCCGCGGGATGAACCTTTTTCGTGTTGTACACGATCGTGCGCGCGCGCACCGTGAGCCCAAACCAGCGGTCGTGGGGGTCGCGTAGGTGGACGGGGATGTTGGCCCGGAGCGCCGGTGAATCCACGGTAGAGAGAAGCCCCGCGCGCGCAGCGTTCCAGAGGTTTCCGGCATCTACGGTAATGAGCACGTCGGCCGGGGTCCGGTCGCCCTCAGCCTTGAGCCGCTCGAAGAGTTCCGCGCTGCTGGCGTTGAAGGTCTTGAGCGCGACGCCAGTCGTCTTGGTAAACGCGTCGAACGCCGGCTCGTTGCCGTAGTGACGCGCGGAGTAGACGACCAGCTCTGCCGCCCCGGCGGGTGCCCCGGTGGCGAAAAGGAGCAGGGACAGAAGCGCGCCGGCCAGGAGCAGGCGAACACGGATCGGAGCCCCTGAAGTCGGACTCCATACGGACATGGCCAGATCCTCCTGCATCCCGATTTGCACTCGTCGCGTTTCGGCGCGATAATAAGCCTGCTTCTTTGTGCCCTAATCTAATAAGTTAAGTAAGCCTAATAACTTTATTTTGTCAAGCCTAAAAAGGGAGGGCGGCCGAGCGATGGAGACCACCGCATCAATTCAGGACTATCTGGCGGCGATCTATGACCTGGCGGGGAGCGGCAAACCGGTGATCGGGGCGCGGCTGGCCAAGCACATGAAAATCTCCCCCCCGGCCGTGACCGAGGCCCTCCAGCGCATGGCTCGGGCGGGCTACATCCGCCTGAGCGCGGGCAAGGAGATCTCCCTCACCCGGAAGGGCAAGGCGCTGGCGGAGGTGATGGCCCGGCGTCACCGGCTCCTTGAGCGGTGGTTAACCGATATCCTCGGGCTCAACTGGACCGAGGCTCACGAGGAGGCCCACCGCCTCGAGCACGCGCTGTCCCCCAAGGTAGAAGACCGGCTTGCTGCCATTCTGGGGATGCCGAGCACATGCCCGCACGGCAACCCGATTCCGGGCATGGTCGGTACAAAAACGGCACACCCTTTCCCGCTTGACCAGGCCAAAGAGGGGACCACCGTAGTGGTGGAGCGGATCACCGAAGAGGCTGAGGCTGACCGGAAGCTCCTGGAGCACCTCTGGCAGAACGGCGTCAAGCCAGGGACCACGCTGGAGATTCAGGAAGTCGCCCCGTGGGCGGGGACAATCACGACTGTGAGCGACGGCAGGACGATCGTGCTGGGGTTGGTGGCAGCGGGGAAGATCTGGGTCTACCAGCCGAAGTAAACCTGACCCTCAAGGCTCATCGCTGCAATCAGAGATGCAGCTGTCCCCCTAACATTAGGGGTACCCGACATTCCTAGATCAGTAAGTTCTACGGAACTCGAATCCGTGTTTCCGGTTCGCCACGCGCTTTTACATTAACGGCCGGGACTTGCGAGATGTTTAGTCAGCAACTTCCATCCCGGGGATCAAAATTCGCAGGGTCCGGGGCGTGCCCCGTCATCGCCCGGACTCCCGCGCAAGGACGGTTTTTTACGACCTCCTGGGCGGCCCGGAGGATCTCCACCTCCATCGTCTTTCGGCCCAGCGCCCGCTCCAGCTCGCGACCCGGGATGAAGAAAAAGCTCTCTAAAACCAGGA
>CAYFIG010000429.1:0-1824 GCA_964342905.1 uncultured bacterium | reverse complement strand
CTGCGTACTTGACCCCGAGGAAGACCCCCCTGACGTTCACGGCCATGATCCGGTCAAACGTCGCCTCGTCCACCTCCTCCACCGGAGTCGGGGATTGGGGGACGCCGGCGTTGGCGTAGAGGATGTCGAGCCGGCCCCACTGGGCCGCGGTGCGTTCCACCATGGCCAGATTGTCCGGTGCCTTCGACACATCCGCGCGTACGGCGAGAGCCTGGCCGCCGGCCTTCTCGATCTGCTCAGCGGTCTGCTTGGCTGTCGCCTCGTTGAGATCCACGCACGCCACCCGAGCCCCCTCAGCGGCAAAGAGCAGGGCGGTCGCCTGCCCGATCCCCGATCCAGCCCCAGTCACCAGGGCAATTTTTTCCTTGAGCTTCATGGCTTTTCCTCCTTGAGATCCGCAACGGTCCCGCCGGTGGCCCTGAGCAGCTCGTCAGGAGAGATCGGGAACACGCACTCGGGAACACCACCGGCGGGGTAGATCACGTCGTGCTGGAACAGATCCCGGTCGATGAAGGTTGGAAGCGGGGCCGTGTGGCCGAGAGGGGGGACCCCGCCGATGGGAAACCCCGTGGCCTGCTTCACCATCTCAGGATCGGCCTTTCTGATCTTTCCCCCTACCAATCCCTCCAGCTTTCGCTCGTCCACGCGGTTGGCGCCCGAAGCAATGACGAGGACAGGGCTCCCGTTGGATGCAAAGACAAGCGACTTGGCAATCTGGGCGACACTGACGCCGAGCGCGGCGGCGGCCTCGCGCGAGGTTTTGGCGCTCACCGAAAGCTCAATGAGTTTTCTGTCGATCCCAAGGGCTGTCAGTGTCTCCTGCACCCGCCTGGCCGGTGGTTTCACAAAGGACCTCCGCGTTAGAGCGCCAGCTCGGCCATGAGCCGAACCGCTTGGAGCTGGTCCGTTCTCACGATCAGCGTCGTCACCCCGGCAGCCTTCCACGCCTGGAGCCGATCGCGGATGCGGTCGCGGGGGCCGCAGAGCGCCACCTCATCCACCAAGGAATCTGGCACTGCAGCGTCGGCCTCCTTCCTCCGGCCCGCGAGATAGAGATCTTGGATCCGCTTGGCCTCGGCCTCGTAGCCATACCGGCACGCCAGGTCATTGTAGAAGTTCTTCCCGCGGGCCCCCATCCCGCCGATATAAAGGGCCAGGCGAGGCTTGACCGCGTTCCGGCAGGCCGCCGCGTCGTCTCCCACCACCATGCTCACGCTGGGGGCAATGTCAAAGGAGGCTCTGGACGTGCCGCCGGCCCGCGCGAAGCCGACGTCGAGCGATTCGCGGTGCAGGCGCATGCGGTCAGGAGAGAAGAACGAGGGAAGCCAGCCATCGGCGATCTCGGCGGCGAGCGCCACGTTCTTGGGTCCGATAGCCGCCAGGTAGATCGGAATGTCGGCCCGGCCGTGGAGGATCGACTTGAGCGGCTTGCCGAGCCCCGTCGCTCCCGGGCCCGCATGCGGGATCTGGTAGTACTCACCTTTAAACTCCAGCGGCTTCTCCCGGGCCCAGATCGCCCTCACGATGGCCACGTACTCGCGGGTCCGGACCAGGGGCTTCCCGAAGGGGACGCCGTGCCATCCCTCCACCACTTGCGGGCCCGACACGCCCAGACCCAGGAGGAACCGGCCGCCCGAGAGCTGGTCCAGCGTCGTCGCCGTCATGGCTGTCATGGCCGGAGTCCGGGCTGGCATCTGCATGATGGCGGTCCCGATCCGGATCTTCTCGGTGCGAGCGGCGATCCAGGCGGCAGGCGTCACCGCATCTGAGCCATACGCTTCGGCGGTCCACACGGTGTGGAACCCGAGGCGCTCCGTCTCCAGG
>CAYFIG010000428.1:0-1826 GCA_964342905.1 uncultured bacterium | reverse complement strand
TTATCGAAGGGTGGCCGGCCTTTGACGCCCTCTACATGACGGTCATTACCCTGGCGACGGTCGGCTACGGGGAGGTCCACCCTCTTTCCACTCCGGGGCGGATCTACACCATCGCGCTCATTTTGGTGGGCCTCGGGGTGATGGGGTACGGGCTGAGCACGGTGACGGCCTTCCTGGTCGAGGGAGAGCTAACCGACATCCTGGGAAAGCGAAAGATGGAACGAAAGATCAAAAACCTGAGCAATCATGTGGTCCTGGTTGGAGCCGGGGAAACCGGTAAGCACATCGCCGAGGAGCTCCTCAAGTCCGGGACCCCTTTTGTGATGATCGAGCAAGACCCGACCCGGGTGGCGGCCCTGGATCGGCTCGGCGAGCTACTCTACGTGATCGGAGATGCCACCGACAGCAGCGTGCTTCAGCAGGCCCGGATTGAGGCTGCCCGCGGCCTCATCTCATCCACCCCGTCTGACAAGGACAACCTCTTTGTGATCCTCACGGCCAAGGAGCTGAACCCTGGCCTCCGTGTTGTCTCCCGCGTCGTCGCCGAGGAATCCCGGCACAAGCTCTTCAAAGCAGGCGCCGACGCCGCTGTGTCCACGAACCTGATCGGAGGCCTGCGGATGGCCTCGGAGATGCTGCGCCCGCACGTGGTCTCGTTCCTTGACGCAATGCTCCGCGAAGCCGGTGGGACGGCGGTGCGCGTGGAAGAGGTGGAAGTCCCTGAGACCTCTCCGTGGGTGGGCCGCACCCTCGAGGAGGCCCAGATCAGGGAGAAGGTCGGAGTCGTGGTGTTTGGTCTCCGGCAAGCGGCGACCGGTCGATATGTCTTCAATCCGGCTCCTGCCTTCCGCCTCAGTGCCGGTGATGTCCTCGTCGGCTGCGCAGACCGGAACCAAATCGAGTCCCTGCGAAGCCTGGTCGCCGGTGCCTAGCGGTCGTGCCGCGCCCGCTCCGATGAAGTTCGGCCTCTTCACCGGGTTGACCGGGATCAGCTGGTCCGAGCTTCAGGCCCTCTGGCAGCATGTAGAGGCGACCGGCTGGGACGCGGCGTTTGTCACGGACCACTTCATGCCGAACCTTCCCGACCCGGTGGGCGAGAACCTCGAGTGCTGGACCACGCTCTCGGCTCTGGCGCTGGTAACTCGCCGGATACGGATCGGGACGCTGGTGTCGGGCAATACCTACCGGCACCCGGCGGTGCTGGCCAAGATGGCGGCGACGGTGGACATCGTGTCGGGCGGCCGCTTGGTGTGTGGCATCGGCGCCGCGTGGCAGGAGAACGAGCATGCGGTGTATGGTATTCCCTTCTACACCGTAGTCGAGCGCCTCCACCGCCTCGAGGAAGCGTGCCAGGTCATGCTCGCCCTCTGGACCCAGCACAAGGCGACCTTCAAGGGCAGGTACTACCACCTCAGCGACGCGCCGCTCTACCCGAAGCCGCTCCAGAAGCCCCACCCGGAGCTCCTCATCGGCGGGGGCGGGGAGAAGCTGACGCTCAAGATCGCCGCCAAATACGCCGACCACTGGAATGTCTGGGGAGGCCCCGAGATTCTGAGGCGAAAAGTTCGGATCCTGGAAGAGCACTGCCGCGCGGCCGGCCGCGACCCGAAGGCGATCACCCGCTCGGCCAACATGCCGCTCCTCTTTACCGACAAGAAGGAAGAAATCGACCGGCTGGTGAGGGCGTTGGTCAAGCGCTTCGGCGTTGGCGAGGCCGAAGCGCGGGATACCACGCTGGCGGGAACCGTGGCCCAGGTCCGGGACAAGATCGGCCGGCTCCGGGACGCCGGGGTGGACCAGCTCTTCATCCCGACGTTCATCCCGCC
>CAYFIG010000427.1:0-1839 GCA_964342905.1 uncultured bacterium | reverse complement strand
CCAGGGGGAGGCCAGGTTGGAGAGCATGGCGGCCGAGGGCCACTTGAGGCGGAACCGCACCGTCTGGTCGTCCGGCGCCTCAACCGCCTCGACGGCTGCGTAGGCTCCCTTCCGTTCGCTTGCCACTCCGGCTGGCGGGAAGATGATCTTGTCATAGCTCGCTTTGATGTCCTTGGCAGTCAGGAGGCTTCCGTCGTGGAACTTGACGCCCCTCCGGATCTTGAACGTGTAGGTCAGCCCGTCTCTGGAGGCGGCCCAGCTCTCGGCCAGATCCCCGATGATCTTATTCGGATCCTCGGGGTCAACCCTTAGCAGGAGGCTGTAGTGGGGGGAGATCGGGTGGATGACGGCGAAGGTGTTCTCGCGGTGACCGTCGAAAGACGGCGGCTCCGCTGGCACGGCGAAGACCAGCTCGCCGCCATACCGGGGCTTGTCCTGGGCCATCGCGGGTAGTGCGAGCCCCACGACGAGGACTAACACGAGGAGAAGTCCGAGTCGGCGCATTAGGCACCTCCCTGGTTTTCGACCAACGCCGTGGCCGCGTTCATTCCGCCAGCCACACCGTGTCGAGCTGGTTATTCAGATAGTGGCTCGGGGTGATGGTCCATCCCCTGACCCGCGCGTTGTGGGGGATGGTCCGGTGCCACCAGAGGGTGATGAACTGGTGAGCTTGCTCGTCCAGGAGCCGCTTCTCGAACTGTCGGATGTACTTCTTCCGCTCCTCCGGGTCAATGGCGCGGCTCTGTTTCACGTAGAGCTCATCCAGAACAGAGTCCTTATAGCGTCCGTAGTTCGCATCGCTTTTGCTCGTGGGATCTGCCGTCGTCGGTCCGCTTTGGAACTTGTAGAGGTCCAGGTCAGGCTCAACGATGAACCCGCACTGGAAGTCAATGCTGACGTCGAAGGTCCCTCCCCGCAGGTCTTGATAGAACGGCCCTGTCTCCAATGTCTTCTGCGTAACGTTGAGTCCAACCTTTCGCCACTGGTCGAGGAGCCAGATCCCGAGGGGCTCGTAGGGCTCCGGGATGCCCCGGTTCAGGAAGGTGAAGCTGAACCCGTCGGGGACCCCGGCCTCCTTGAGGAGGCGGCGGGCCTCTTTCCGCGAAGCCTCGGGGTCCTTCCAGTAGCCGGCCAACTTTACCAGTTCAGCCTCGGAGGTCGCGAGGGGCGTCCCGGGGACCAGCACACCGCCGACTTCCTTCACGATGGTGATCTTGGACAGGACCTTCGAGCCTTCCCACCGGTCGAGGGCCAGGGTCAGCGCCCGGCGGACCCGGACATCGTCGAACGGCTTCTTTTCGTGGTTCGGGGTGAACCAAAGGGCACAATCCCAGGGGCTCTCCTGAACCCTGATCTTCGGCCCAAGGGCCCTGACCAAGTCGTCCCGCCGGGCCGGGTTGAACCCGCGGAACTGGATCATGATCCGCTCGGCGCGGACCGCTGCCACTTGAGCCGCCGCGTCGCGCATGAAGAGGGCCCGATAGCCGTCCAGGTAGGGTTTCCCCTTGTCCCAGTAGTCGGGGTTCTTTGTGGCCACCCAATGGGAGCCACGGACATACTCCACAAACTTGAAGGGACCGGTCCCCATGATGTTTTTCTCGTACCAGTGCGGGTCCTTGGCGAGGATCTCTGCCTTGTAGATGTAGTTCCAGGGTGAAGCCAGGTTGGAGAGCATAGCGGCCGAGGGCCACTTAAGGCGGAACCGCACCGTCTGGTCATCCGGCGCTTCGACAGCCTCGACTGCTGCGTAAGCTCCCTTCCGCTCGCTCGCCACCCCGGCCGGGGGGAAGATGATCTTGTCGTAGGACGCCTTGATGTCCTTGGCAGTCAGGAGGCTTC
>CAYFIG010000426.1:0-1840 GCA_964342905.1 uncultured bacterium | reverse complement strand
CCAGGAGCGGGTGCTCGGCCTCAACCCAGTAATCCACCTGGGAGCGGTGCAGGAAAGCGTTCCCGAGGGTGCGCGGCATCCGGGGATTCACCAGGGCAATCACCAGGGGCACCTCACGGGCCGCGGGCAGAGCGTAGCTGACAGAAACGCCAAGGCTCAGAAAGCCCCCGCGGTCCGGAGGGGCCGTGTGCACGATCACCGCGTCTGGAGCCCAAGGACCGCCCCGGCCGAATACAGAGACCGCGTCGAAATAGCGGGCGGGAATGAACTCCACCTGGCCCCGTTCCCAGGGCTCGACGGCGGGAGGCATCAGCTGCCACGTCACCCACTTGAACTTTCCTGCGTACTCGGCGCGGCAGAACGGATAGTCGCCGAGAAGCAGGCCACCCATGAGGGTGAGCGGCGCGAGGCGGTCAGCTCGGCGACAAAGCTCCTGGATGAAGACAATGGGCTCGGCGCAACCGGCAGGCAACAGGACCTTCATCCCCGGCCGGAGGCGACCGACTGCGTCTTCCAGCGTGAGCTTCTGAAACGCGCGCGCCATGAGCGGGCCGCAGTATACCAGACCCTTGACCTACCCCGGAATTTCGACTAGAGTCGGGCCACCATCAAGGAGGGAACCCCCATGAGAACACGCTTGGTATTCCTCCCTGCCCTCGGTCTTGCCCTCGCGGCGTTGTTCCTTGTCAGTCCTTCCCGAGAGGCGCTCTCCCAGGCCAAGGCCCCCGATGCCATCCTGGTGGGAGGCACCATCGCCTCCACCGGCCCGATGTCCGGCGAGGTCGGCCCGTTCAAGAAGCTGATGGAAAACTGGGCCGAGATGGTGAACGCCAAGGGTGGGATCATGCTGAAGGAGTACGGGAAGAAGCTCCCGGTCAAGTTCGTCATCTACGACGATACGTCGAAGCCTCCGGACTCCGCGCGTCTGTACGAAAAGCTCGTGACCGAGGACAAGGCGCACGTCCTCCTCGGTCCCTATTCGAGCCCGGTCACCGCCCAGGCCTCCACCGTGGGGGAGAAGCACCAGATCCCGTTCATCGCCCTCGAGGCCAACGCCTCCCCAATCTTCCGGCGAAACTTCAAGTGGCTGGTCGGGGTGATCGATGACGGCCCCAAGTGGTCCTACCACTACTTCGACATGCTGAAGGCTGAGGGGAAGGCGAAGACCATCGCGTTCGTGATCGAGGACACGCCCCATCCCAAGGAGGTCGGTTCGGGCTCCATCCCCAAGGTCAAGGAGATCGGGCTCAAGGTAGCGGTGGAGGAGTATTTCCCCGTCGCGACCCAAGACTTCACGCCGATCCTCGCGAAGATCAGAGCCGCGGATCCCGACATCGTCTATGTGGCAGCGTTCGTGCCCCGTGCGGCCACCTTCCACAAGCAGGCGCTGGAGCAGGGGCTCAATCCGCGCCAGTTCCACTACATCCATCACGGCGCGGCCTTCCGTGAAGCCGTCGGGGCCAAGAACGCCAACCTGGTGACTGGCGAGAATTACTGGATGCCTGGGGTCAAGGGCGGCCCCAACGTCGCCGAGTTCGAGGAGTTGCTCAAGAAGACGGGGATCAAGGTTGAGGATTTCCCCTGGGCCTCAATCCGCTTCTTCGGCTTCGAGGCGCTCCGGGCCGCGCTGGAGAAGGCCGGGACCCTGGATCGGGAGAAGCTCCTGGCCGCGATCAAAGGCCTCGACATTATGACCATCAGCGGCTCGCTCAAGTTCAATCCGACCACCGGCCAGGGAACGTTGAATCCCTTCCCGACCCAGATCCAGGACGGCAAGTACGTGGCGCTCTGGCCACCCGAGTACGCCACCGGCAAGCACATCTACCCGCGCCCGGGCTCG
>CAYFIG010000425.1:0-1857 GCA_964342905.1 uncultured bacterium | reverse complement strand
GTCCTCGCCCCGCCCCCGGCCCGCCGGCTAGAGGCTGACGTCGATCTCCTGGGCGATCTCCGGCGCCTTACGCTCGGCCTTGGCTACGGCCTTCTTCCACCGAACCTCGCTCCAGATCTCGAGGCGCTTGATCAGGCCGATCACCACGACGTCTCTACCGATCTCCGCGGACTCGCGGAGCGCTTCCGGCAGGGCGATCCGCCCCTGCCGGTCCACCTCCACCTCGCGCGCCGGCGCCAGCAGAAAGCGCTGGAATTCCCGCCGGCTCAGCGGGAGATCGCGGAGGACGTTCTCAACAGCGTCCCAGGCCTTTTGGGGATACACCCAGATGCAGCCGTCGAGGCCACGGGTGACGATCACCGCCTCCCCGAGCTCCCGGCGGAACTGAGGAGGCAGAACAACCCGGCCCTTCTCGTCTAGGTTGTAGTGGAACTCCCCTCTGAACATCCCCACGATTCCCCACGATATGCCACGATATTCTCCACCTTCCCAGAAAGTCCTGCCCCAAGACCCTTTTTGATCCACGCGTGGGCGGAAAAACCCAGGACTGGAGCCATTTGCGCCACGAGGGCCAGAATGGCAGAGGCGACTACTATCCGTGGGGGTCTAAGGGCGCTGAGGGGATAAATATGGAAGCGGGGCTGGCGGTTACGGGCTCAGGTGACGATTAGCTCAACCCCCTGGCGGGCGAAAGGGGCTCCCGGCCACACACCATCCCCTTGAAGATACTCGGCCAGCGCCGAGGACCGACGATCGGCGCGACCCTCTTCCCATGGCAGGGGAGAGGCGACGACAAGGAGCCCCCCATCTTCCAGGGTCTCGATCAAGAAGGCCGGCGCCATGAGGAGCCGCGTGGCTCCCAACTCGAGGACCTTCTCCGGTCCGAAGACCGTCAACCACCCAGGGAGGCGACCGGGCTCTTCAGACCCCGAACCGTTGCTCCCGTTGACCACCCCGAGGCGGGGATGGAGGAGGTCGTACAGCGCCTTGACGAGCTCGATGTAGTCCATCGCCTCGGGCATCGATCCAAGCATAGGCCCGAAGAGGCCGATGGTCCGGGTTCCGTCCGCGTTGACACTCCGCAGGAGGATTCTGGGAGACGTGCCCGCTCTGCGCAGAAGTTCGACGTCCTCGCCCCGCGCAAGGCTTTCGGCCACGATCGGTCCCGACCGGCGCCCCAGCATTCTTCCCCTGGGGAGGCTGCCCGTCTTGAATGTCGCCGGGGCATACGCAGGCCCGCTGGCCTTCAGTGTCGCGAGCAGCTTCCACGCGTTAGCGGGCGTGACGGCCTCGGAGAGCCAGAACGTCGCCACGATTGACGTGAGCCGGGGATCAGGCGTGAATGCACCTCTGCGGCGACTCATATGCCGTGCTCCCTTACCGTTTACGAGTTTCCAAAGGCTGGTTTCCAAACCTAAGGTAACTGACGCCGCTCTCAGTACCCTCTCAGCCCTCGACCACCCTGAGGAATACTGAGGCAAACTTGGGCGAAAGCAGCCAGAAAGCTACGGGCTCCAGTTACTGCACGGGAGCCAGTGTTGGACCCCCTCGGGTTTGAACGCTGCATCCTTGAGATCGAAGATAGGCAATATCAGACCGAATCGTCCGCGTACTCACGCCCAAAGCCCTCGCCAGATCATCCTCTCTGGGATCGCCGCCCTGCACGTTTGCCTCAGCACACAACCGGAGGATTCTTGCCCGCCGGAGTCCCACTTCACCCTTTAGTTGCATCAGAACCTGGTCTGCCTTCCCGGCATCGACCGTCCAAATCACCTCGATGAATTCGTTCGCCCGAAGCGGCCTGCCCCATGGAGCTCCCATAATGGGAATCAGCACGCTCACCCTCGTCGCTCCAGA
>CAYFIG010000424.1:0-1860 GCA_964342905.1 uncultured bacterium | reverse complement strand
GCGGGGCAAGGGCGGAGCGGTGCACCCGATGATGCACGGCGCCGCGCTCGCCTTCCTCGTGTATTTCGCCCTCCCCTGGCTCCGCGCGCTCTTGGGCTTTTAGCTCCCCGCGGAGTGCTTTCGGTCCTGGCAGGCCTCGTGGCCGTGTGTTAAGCTGAGCGCTGCCATGATCAGCGCAATGCGGCAGCATCTGAAAGCCCTTTCGATCACGCTCTGGGTGGTGATCGCCGCCTTCGTTGGTACCACCTTCCTGGTGTGGGGGAAGGGGAGCATCACGGGGAGCGACCCCACTGCCATGGCCACGGTGAACGGGCAAGAGATCCCGCTAGACCGTTACCAGCGGCGCTACCAGGCCCACCTCGAGTTCTACCGCCAGCTCTACCGCGAGCGCTTCACCCCAGAGCTGGCCGAGCGGCTCGGTCTCTCCCGGCAAGTTCTGGACGACCTGATCGGGGAGGAGCTGGTCATCCAGCGCGCCGGGGCCGAGGGGATCACGGTGGGCGATGAAGAGCTCGCTGCGCGGATCCGCGCGGTCCGTGCGTTTCAGGAGAACAGCCGGTTCTCCCTGGAGCGCTATCGCGAAATTCTCCGGCGGGAACGGGTCACCCAGGCCGCGTTCGAATCGGAGCTGCGCCGCGAGATGCTGCGCCGCAAGGCTGAGAGTCTGGTCAAAGGGGGGATCAAGGTCTCGGAGGCCGAGCTTCGCCAGGCCTACGAGCTTCGGCGGGAGAAGGCCCGAGCCGCCTGGGCGCTCGTAGAGCTTGCCCCCTTCATCGCCAAGGCCGCTGCCACCGACGAAGAGATTCAGATCTATCTGAAAGACCATCCGGCTGAATTCCAGCGGCCCGAGCGCCGGCGGATCCAGTACGTGGTGGTGAGCCCCAAGGCGTTCCCGCAGAAGGTGTCCGAGGCCGAAGCGGAAGCCTACTACAAGGAGCACGAGAAAGAGTTCGAGCGCCCCCGCCGGGTTCGCGCAGCCCACATCCTGGTACGGGTGCCTGAGGTCGGCGGGAGCGAGGCGGAGCAGAAGGCCAAGGCCAAGGTCGAAGAGGCGATCCGCCGAGCCAAGGCCGGAGAGGACTTCGCCAAGCTTGCCAGGGAGATCTCTGAGGATCCGGGCTCGGCCGGCAGCGGCGGGGAAATTGGCTCCGTAGCTCGCGGGGAGATAGTTCCCGCGTTCGAGCAAGCCCTCTTTGCCCTCAAGAAGGGAGAGATCTCCCCGGAGCCAGTGCGGACTCCTTTCGGCTATCACGCCATCAAGGTCTTCGATATCCAGGAGGCCGACAAACGCCCGCTCAAGGAGGTGACGGCCCAGATTAAGGAGAAGCTTCAGGTCGAGCGGAGCGACCGCGCCGCCCTGGCAAAAGCCGAGGACGCCAAGGCCGTTCTTCAGGCCGCCAGGGACTTCGCCGAGGTTCGGAAGCTCGGATTCGAGCCCAAGGAGGCGACACTTGCCCGCGGCGACAGTCTTGAAACGGTTGGTCGAGATCCGGGCGTCGAAGAGTCCGCATTTTCCCTCGCTGTGGGGGGGACTTCGAGCCCGCTCAAGACTGCGGCGGGTTACGTGCTCCTCAAGGTCGTGGAGCATCTGCCCACAGCGGTTCCGCCGCTCGCCGAGATCAAGGAGCAGGTGGCCGGGGTGGTGAAGCGCCAGAAAGCCGAGGCTCAGGCGCTGGAGCGGGCCAAGGCGCTGGCGGGAGCCGTTGCCAAGGGCGAGGACCTTCAGGCGCTGGCGAAGAAAGAAGGGTTTTCCTCGGGAGACACCGGGTTCTTCCCCCGCGCTGAGCCTCCGAAGGACCCCAGGCTCCCTGCCGAGGTCTTCGGACGCGTCTTTCAGGCCGCTGCGGGGAAGCTGAGCGA
>CAYFIG010000423.1:0-1864 GCA_964342905.1 uncultured bacterium | reverse complement strand
GAAGGGTAGAGGGAGGTCACGTCCACGTGGAGCACCCGGCGCGCCACGCCCTGGCGGTAGACTGCGGTGTAGCCGCCCGCCACTGCCGAGCCGGCAGACGGGGCGGGAACAGCCCGGCGGCGGTGAAGGTGCTCGCGCAGAAGGAGTGAGTCGATCTTGGTGGCGTTCCCCCTGAGAACCACACTCTGGTAATCAAAGGGGAAGATCTGGGCCTGGACGAAGTAGGACGGGGAGAGGATCCGCGAAAGGGCTAACGTTTCCAGCACGTCGTCACGGGCGTACGCCATGAGCCGCTCGGGGTCCTCGCTGAAGACCCGCGGAATCTCCTCGGCCGCCAGGTAGGTTCGCTCGGGCGCCGCCACGCCGAAGTGCCGCGCCACGTCCTTCAGCCCGTAGGACTCGAGGTCCCGCGCCGCCACGTCGTAGTGTTGGACCAGGATCCAGGTGTCCACGATGTGGCGCCCCCAAATCTGGTAGCGGCGGTAGGTGATGGCGCGTTCCGCAACCTGCATCCGGGAGGCATGACCCCTGAGCGGCGAGCCATCCCGTCCCCACCCGAGTTCCACGCCGTGGCGTTTGGCCCGGGCCTCCAGGTACTCCAGGTCGAAGCGGAAGATGTTGTGGCCCTCGATGACGTCGGGGTCGCGCTCCCGGATCAGGCGGGAGCAGCGTTCCAGCATCTCTGGTTCGGAGAGGTCACGGCCGGAGATCACCTCCTCCCAGCCGGCGGAATCGGCCAGGGCGATGGCGATGATCCGGTCCGATTCGCGCTGCGCGTTGGGAAACTCAAAGCCTTCCCCGGTGAGGACCTCGATGTCCAGGGCGAGGCGCCGGAGGTCTCCGAAGGCGAGCCCCAGGAAGGAGGTCTTGCCGGTCAGGAGCAGAAACTGGTGGACCGCGTCGTTGAGGAATCGGTACGGCGCGTCGGGAGCGTAGAGGTTCCTCCCGGAGGTTTTCTGGCAGTGGTCGCGGCCCTTGAGTGCAAGCGCCCAGGAGGGGAAGCGGGCAAGCCACCGGTAGTGACCTGGCCCATCCAAGGGACTCACTTCGCTTTCTCCCTTGAAAGTTTTGAGCAGGTCTGGGTCGGCAAGGAGCAAGAAGGGGGCGAACGGCTCGGTGGAAGAAACCGTCCGGCCGTCCTGGCGAGTGAAGATTCGAATGCGATCACTGCCTTCCAACTCGAAGGCAAGGAGTCCCGGAGTTCGGTCGTGACCGAAGAGGAGGGCGTTGTCGTAGAACGGAAGGACAGCAGTGGTCACGGGCTCGAGCGACGCCTCAGTTCAGCATCCCGAGCAACCGATGGAGCTCGACCCGCGCCAGCTTGTACTCCGGTTCCAGCTCCAGGGCAAGCTTGATTTCTCGGATGGCCTCCTGGATCTTTCCCTGCTTGACGTACACCCGAGAGAGGTTGAAGTGTGGGTAGTGGCGCGGCTCGTAGCGTTTCGCCGCCATGGCCTTCTTGAGCCAGGGGATGGCTTCCTCGTACCGGCCCAGCTCGATCAGGTAGGCGCCGATGTCGTTGTACGGGTTGCCGAAGTCGGGATCGACCTGGATGGCGGTGTGGCACTCCCGGATGGCGGCCTCGTAGTCGCCCTTGAAGCTATAGGTCCAGCCGAGGAACGTGTGGGCCTCGGCAGTGGGAACGTGCTCGATCGACTTCTTGTAGCAGGCAATGGCCTCGTCCAGGTCCCCCTTCATCTGGGCAGCGTATCCCTTGTGGAAGTAATGCCCGGCCTGTTCCTTCGTCGTCTCGTCGTCCATAGGATCCGTGCCTTCAGGCGATGGCGCTGATGAGCCGTTGATACTCGGCGAAGTCCACCAGCCCCACGACGCGCCGGCCCCCGTTGAGCATGACGGTGGGGAT
>CAYFIG010000422.1:0-1874 GCA_964342905.1 uncultured bacterium | reverse complement strand
GACGATCCGGGAGCGGGTCTTCGAGCTGTTGGAGCGCACGGAGCTGAACGCCGTCGTGATCGACGTCAAGGGGGACCGCGGGTTCATCCCCTACCCGACCCAGGTTCCCCTGGCCGTGGGAGCTGGCGCCCTCGGACCGGTGCGCCTCCGGGACTTCGACGAAATGCTCGCGCAGCTCAAGGCCAAAGGGATCTATACGATCGCCCGAATCGTGGTCTTCAAGGACAATGTCCTGGCCCGCTACCGGCCGGAATGGGCGGTCCTCGATGCCCGGACAGGGAAACCCTGGCTCGACAATGAGCGACTGACCTGGTTGGATCCGTTCAGGGAGGAGGTCTGGCGGTATGTCATCGCGGTGGCCCGCGAAGCGGCTTTGAAGGGGTTCGATGAGATCCAGTTCGACTATGTTCGCTTCCCCACCGAGGGCAAGCCGACCGTCACCAGTTACTCAAAGCCGAACACCAAGGAGAACCGCCTTCAAGCCATCTCGACGTTCCTGGCGCGGGCGCGGAGAGAGCTGGCCCCGACCGGCGTGTTCCTGGCCGCCGACATCTTCGGCTACACCGCCTTCAACGAAAACGACACGGAGATCGGCCAGCGGGTGGAGGAGCTGGCCCCGCACGTGGATTACCTGAGTCCCATGGTCTATCCCTCCGGCTACCATCTGGGGATCCCCGGCTACCGGAACCCCGTTGAGCACCCGTACGAAATCGTCTTCCAGACAATTCGGATGGTTCGCCAGCGCTCGGCCCACATGGGAGTCCGGGTACGGCCGTGGATCCAGGACTTCCGTGACTACGCCTTTGACCGGCGTCCCTTCGGGGTGAAGGAGATTCGCGCTCAGATGAAGGCCGCGGAGGACGCCGGGGCCGTGGGCTGGATGCTATGGAACCCGCGCAACGAGTACACCACGGAGGCTCTCCGCCCCAAGGACGGGCTGGCTGCGCGGCGCTCCTTCTCCCGGTGAGCCGTCCCGCCTCAATCCCGCGCTCGATTCACCTCGCATTCTGGCTGGCGGCGTGCGTGGGGGCGCTTTCCGCTCCGGCCCTGGCCCAGCTCCCCGCCAATGAGCTTGGCCGGATCATGATCCTGGAGTACCACCAAATCGCCGAGCCCGAGGCGCGCTGGGCGCGGACGCCCGCCAACTTCCGCCGGGACCTCGAGCGACTTTGGGAGCGCGGCTACCGGCTTATAGCCCTCGCCGACCTCATCGACGGCACCATCGCCCTCCCTGAGGGGACGAGCCCGGTCGTGCTCACCTTTGACGACTCCTCGCCGGGGCAGTTCCGCTACCTTGAGCTAAACGGTCGGCTCACCATCGATCCGGACTCCGCCGTCGGGATCCTGGAGGCGTTCTTCCGGCTCCACCCCGAGTTCGGCCTCAAGGCGACGTTCTACGTGCTGCCGGGCGCGGCGCAACCCCACAGGCTCTTCGGCCAACCCGAGCACGAGGGACGAAAGCTGCAGTACCTGGTGCGCCGGGGGTTCGAGATCGGCAACCACACCCTCTGGCACGCCAACCTGGCGAAGTACCCCGAGGCGGTAGTCCGAACGCAGCTTGCCCAGGCCCAAGAGTGGATCCGGCGTCTCGTCCCTGGCTACCGGCTTCGAACTCTGGCGCTTCCCATGGGAGCGTATCCCAAGGAGCTGGAATGGGCGATTCGGGGGAATGTTGGCGGCGTCACCTACCAGCATGACGCGATCCTGATGGTGTCCGGCGGCGCTGCTCCATCGCCGTTCTCGCGGCGCTTCGACCCCTACCGCTTGCCGCGGATCCAGGCGCTGGAATCCGAGGTCCATTACTGGCTCCGGTACTTCGACCGGCAGTCCGACGAGCGATTTGTGAGCGACGGCGACCCGGCCACGCTGACGAT
>CAYFIG010000421.1:0-1877 GCA_964342905.1 uncultured bacterium | reverse complement strand
TGAAGATCCACGCCGGGGAGCGGGATCGGGCCCGAGCCTGTGGCAAGGATCAGGTGGCGGAAGCGGAGCCAGCCGGTCTGGTCCCCCTGGACCCGGAGCGAGCGCGCATCCTCAAACGTGGCGCGCCCGCGCATGACCTCGACGCCGCGGTCGCGCGCGAGGGCCTGGAGCCCCTTGGCGAGCCGGCCGATCTGCGCGTCCTTCCACGCGCGAAGCCGATCCAGCACCACCTTGGGCTCACCGAACTCAACCCCGGCTGCGCGGGCGCGCGCAGCGTCGGCAATCAGGACGGCAACGCCCAGGAGTGCCTTGGAAGGGATGCACCCGACGTGGAGACATTCGCCGCCGAGGAAGGGGGAAGCCTCGATGAGGACGGTGTCAAGCCCCAGGTCAGCGGCGCGGAAGGCGGCCGCATACCCTCCGGGTCCGCCTCCGACCACGACGACCTCGGCCTCGCGCTGGAGATCGCCGACGACCATCTGAGCCGCCTCCGCCTACACTCCTCGGGCCGTGGCGAGAACCGAGCAGATCAAGGACGCAAGGAGGAGCCAACCGGAGCGTACGCGGTTGTACGTGAGGATTGGCGACGACTGAGGACGCAGAGATGCGACGGTTATCGGCACGGTCTCACGCCTGGAGCAGGAGGTGCTCCGGGTCCTCGAGCAGACGGACCAGGTCAGTCATGAATCGCGCCGCCTCTGCCCCGTCGAGCACGCGGTGGTCGAACGAGAGCGCGAGGGGGAGGATCAGGCGAGGCACGATCTGACCGTTTCGGACCACCGGCGTCTCGCGGGAGCGCGCGACGCCCAGGATCGCCACCTCGGGATAGTTGATGATCGGGGTCGCCCCAGTTCCCCCCAGCCGCCCCACGTTGGTCACGGTGAAGGTGCCGCCCCGGAGATCCTCGAGCGTTGCCTTTCCCGCGCGCGTCCGCTCCACGAGCCCGGCCAACTCCAGGGCAAGCTCGGGGATGCGCTTTTTGTCCACGTCACGGATCACCGGCACAATGAGCCCGCGCGCCGTATCCACCGCGACGCCCAGGTGGTAGTAGCGCTTGAGCACCAGCTCCCCGCGCTCGTGATCCACGCTCGCGTTGAAGCGCGGGTGGCTCTGGAGGGTCCGGGCCGCTGCTTTCAGGAGGAAGACCGTCAGCGTGAGACCTGGAACCAGCTTCTCCTGCCACCGCCTCGCGCCCTCGAGGTCGGTGATGTCGGCCTGGTCAAAGTGGGTGACGTGGGGGATCACCGCCCAGGCCAGGGTCATGTGCTCAGCGGTCCGCCGACGAACCGACCGGATCGGCTCGCGCTCCACCGGGCCCCACTGCTCAAACCGGGGGAGCGGCGGAATCTCAGCGCGCGGCAGCACAAGCGGCCGAGCCAGCTCTTCGACCTCGACCCCGACGTCCGCGACAGCAGCTGGCGCTGCCGCGGTAGCGCCAGCGACCGCTCTCACGTCCCCCTCCGTAATCCGACCATCGGGTCCTGTCCCTCTGACCGCGGTCAGATCAACACCCAGCTCCCTCGCAAGCCGCCGCATGGCTGGCGTAGCGGGGACCGGTCCACGCCTGGTCGGGGAAGCGGCTGCCGCCGGGGTCATCTGCCTGACCACCGTCGCTAGAGGCTTGGGCGGAGACGCGGGCCGCGGGGCCTCGACCTCGGCGCCATCGAAGGTGACGAGCACCGCTCCCACCTTCACAGCCTCGCCAGGCTTGACGTGGATCTTCGCCACCCGGCCCGCCACGGGAGAGGGAAGCTCGACCTGGGCCTTGTCGGTCTCGACCTCCATGATCACCTGATCCTCGCGGACGAGGTCGCCTTCGGAAACGAGGACCCGCACCACCTCGGCCTCGGCCAGCCCTTCGCCCAAGTCGGGGAGCC
>CAYFIG010000420.1:0-1887 GCA_964342905.1 uncultured bacterium | reverse complement strand
GCTCGAGGATCAGGCCTTGGGAGGCGGCATCATGTGGTCGAGCGGGCACATGTATTTGATCCCGATCCTGCTGGTCGTGGCCAGGACGCTGGCTGCCGAAGAGCGGGTGGCGCGTCAGCGCGAGGTCGCTCAACGC
This sequence comes from uncultured bacterium, assembly GCA_964342905.1. GTDB lineage: Bacteria > Methylomirabilota > Methylomirabilia > Rokubacteriales > CSP1-6 > CAYFIG01. The sequence continues at coordinate 1,751 of CAYFIG010000420.1, read as the reverse complement.
GGGAGCGCCCCCGGGTGAGGGCTGATCAGCGGATCGCGCCGCCGGTGGAGCCCCTGAGGCGCGGATCCAGCACGTCGCGGAGCGCGTCGCCCAGCATGTTGAAGCCGAAGACCGCGAGCGAGATCGCGACGCCCGGCCAGATGGCCATCCACGGTGCGGTGTACATGTAGGTCCGGCCCGACCCTGAGAGCATCGCGCCCCAGGAGGGGTACGGAGGGGGGACGCCATAGCCAAGAAAGGATAGGGCCGACTCCGCCAGAATGACGCCGCCGAGGCCGATGGTCGCGAGGACGATGATCGTCGCCGCCACATTGGGGAGGATGTAGCGGAGGATGATCCGGAGGTGCCCGCACCCCATGGCCCGAGCCGCTTCCACGTACTGGCTCGCAATCACGGCAAGCGTGGCGCCCCGGATCACCCGGGAGGCGCCGGCCGCCGCCAGGACAGAAAGGGAGAGGATCACGTTCACCATCCCGGGTCCGAGAACCGCAAGAAGAGAGAGGACGATGACGAGAAAGGGGAAGGACTGCCAGGCATCCACGATGCGCTGAATGACCAGATCGTAGCGCCCCCCGAAGTACCCGCTGGTGATCCCGATCGTCGTCGCCAGGAGGGTGGCAAAGAAGACCGTGGAAAAGCCAACCGTGACTGAGACCCGTGCGCCGTACACGATCCGGCTGAAGACGTCCCGGCTGACGTTGTCAGTCCCCAGGAGGAAGCCCGACCCCGGCGGCCGGAGCCGCGCGTTCTGGATCGACTGGTCATAGGGGTAAGGGGAGATCCACTCCGCGAAGGCCGCCATCACGAGGAGCGCGAGAATGATAAACCCCCCGATCGCGCCGAGCGGCTTCCGCCGACAGAACTGCCACAAAGCGGAGAGGACGCGTTGGAGCGTGCCGGGCTGATCCCGCTCGATTTCCCATCCGGAGACGCGGGCAATCTCGACGCGATCAGCCATCGCCCTTCGCCTCAGTACCGGATGCGGGGATCGAGGTACGCGTACACCACGTCCACCAGGAGGTTGACCGTCACGACCGTCGTCACGACCACCAGGTTGATCCCCTGAATTACTGGGTAGTCCCGCTCAGTGATGGCGTCGAAGAGGAAGCGTCCCATCCCCGGGAGGCCGAAGATCGTTTCGAAGATCACTGTCCCGCTGAGGACCTGAGCGATCTGGATCCCGAGGACCGTGACGACGGGGATGAGGGCGTTCTTCAGGGCGTGCTTCAGGACCACCACCCGCTCGCCAAGCCCTTTGGACCAGGCCGTTCTCACGTAGTCCTGTCTGAGCACCTCGAGGAGTTGAGTGCGGGTGAGCCGCATGATCGAGGCGGCCGAGGCGATGCCAAGGAGAAAGCCGGGAATGAGGAACTGGATCATATGCCCCCGCGGGTTAGTGCTGAACGGGATGAACTTGATCGAGGGGCTCCAGCCAAAATAGATGGCCGGGAGCACCACGACCAGGGTGCCGAGCCAGAAGCCCGGAGCCGAGAGGCCGAAGATGGCTCCGCTCCGGGCGATGTAGTCTTCAGCGCTGTCCTGCCTGATGGCGCTGAGCACGCCGATCGGGACGCCCATTAGAACGGCGAAGAAGACCGCGACCGCCCCGAGCTCGAGGCTCACAGGAACGCGTCTGGCCAGCTCCTGGACCACGGGGCGGCTCGTGTAGAGGGACTCGCCGAGATCTCCTCTGAGGGCCCGGCCGATCCACTCGAAGTACTGGATATAGATCGGGCGGTTGAGCCCGAGCT
>CAYFIG010000419.1:0-1899 GCA_964342905.1 uncultured bacterium | reverse complement strand
TCATGACGCCTCTCCGCTAATGATTTCCTGTCTTTTGACCATAGTCAACCCGTAATTGCGCCGAATCCCCTCGGGGTGTAGACTCGCCCGCATACGCCCGGGTGCCAATGTCCGGCGGGATTGGAGGCAACATGAAACTGACAGCAGTGGTCCTCGCCATCCTGCTGCTGGCGTTTGGGGTTGCCCACGCCCAGCCGAAGGAGAAAGCCATTAGTCCTGCCATCGAAAGCGGCTCCACGGTCCAGTTTGAATACACGCTGAAAGACGATGCCGGAAAGGTGCTGGACTCAAACAAGGGGAAAGACCCGCTCACCTACACCCACGGCACGCAACAGATTATTCCCGGGCTGGAGAAGGCCTTGAGCGGTATGCGAACTGGCGAGGAAAAGCAGGTCACCGTCAATCCCGAGGACGGCTACGGGCCGGTAGACCCAACGGCCCAGACCGAGGTGCCCAAGGAGATGCTCCCGCCGAACGCCCTGACCGTGGGGACCCAGCTTGTGGCGCGAAGCCCCGTGGGCGAGACCCTGCTGGTGCGGATCAAAGAGATCAAAGAGACCACTGTGATCATTGACCTGAACCATCCCCTGGCGGGCAAGACCCTGTTTTTCAACCTCAAGGTGCTGGGAGTGGAGCCGGCAACGAAGCAGCGATGACCGGGGAGAGCAGGATCCTTCATCAGGTAGATACCGCGCCGATCCGTCCTGACGAGCAGTTCGACGTCGCCGGCCTCGACCGCTATCTGCGCGGCCAGCTTCCGGGGGCCACGGGGCCCCTCGGCGTTGAGCAATTTCCAGGCGGTCACTCGAACCTCACGTACCTCATCCGCTATGGCGACCTAGAGTTTGTCATGCGCCGGCCCCCGCTCGGCCCCGTGGCACCAAAGGCCCATGACATGAGCCGGGAGTACCGGGTGCTGAGCGGCCTCTGGCGAGTGTTCCCGCCTGCCCCGCGTCCCTATCTGCTCTGCGAGGATCCTTCGGTCATCGGCGCGCCCTTCTACGTGATGGAACGGCGGAGAGGGATCGTGGTGCGGCGGGAGGAGCCGTCGGAGTGGAAAGGGAACCAAAGCATCCGCCGCCGGGTCAGCGAGACGATGGTGGACACGCTGATTGCGCTTCATGCCGTGGACTACGTCGCTACCGGGCTCGGGACCCTCGGGAAACCCGAGGGCTTCGTGGAGCGCCAGGTCAAGGGATGGGCGGAGCGCTGGGAGCGGGCTAAGGACCGCGAGGTGCCTGCCATCAGCAAGCTCGCCGGGTGGCTTGCGGAGCGGATTCCCGCGCCGACCGACGCCACGCTGGTCCACGGCGACTTCAAGCTCGACAACGTGATGCTGGACCCGGCTGATCCGGGGCGGATGATCGCGGTGCTGGACTGGGAGATGTGCACCCTCGGAGATCCCATGGTGGACCTGGGGCTTCTCCTCTGCTACTGGGCTGAGGAAGGCGATCCTTACGCGCGGAAGGAGTCAGTCGCCCAGGTCACTGCCCAGCCGGGGTGGTACACCCGAGAGGAGATCGTGCGACGCTACGCCGGGAAGACCGGAAGAGACGTCTCCAAGATTGCCTTCTACGAGATCTTCGCGCTCTACAAGATCGCGGTGGTCGTCCAGCAGATCTATATCCGGTGGAAACGCGGCCAGACCAAGGATGAGCGCTTCGCCGCCTTCGGCCCCCGGGTCGTGGCGCTCGCCGAGGCTGCCCTCGCCCTCGCTGAGAAGTCTGGCCTCTAACCCTTTTTAGGGCGTCTCCCCATCCCAAGCACGGCCCCCTCCCCCCTATCTCCGTTGAAGTTGGGTCGTAGGCGAAACTGAAGGTGAATCTCGTGCCGATCACGCATGTCAGGTATAAAACCCTCCGTCAGTTGCTGCAGCATGAGTTGGTTCATGACGAGGAT
>CAYFIG010000418.1:992-1902 GCA_964342905.1 uncultured bacterium | reverse complement strand
GATCGGGGACTGCCTGAAAGACCTGGTCGGCGACCGCCGCCGGCAGCACCACGTTTTTCGCCAGGGCATACTTGTAGAGCCGGTCCCATCCGGGAAACCGGTCCGTTTCGTACTGCTTCGCGATGGCGGCGCGGGTCCTCAACACCAGCTTCACTAACAACTTCGCCAATTCCTGATCGCCTGTCGACCGAAGGGGCGCGGTCTGCCCCGCGACCGATATCGGCGACGTTGCGCCAGCCCCCAAAAGGAGGGTGCATCCCATGACAAGAACTTTGACGTAGCCTCTATTGGGTCTCATGGATTCGATCCCCCTCACTTCGGATTTTTCTACCCATAACTCCACATCGCTCCGGACCCGAGGTCTTCGAGGACCTCACCGTATCGACGAAGGGTCTCGCGCCGAAACCCGGGATGGGTCCGCACGGCTCGCTCCGCCGCCCCATGGCAGTAGCGGCACTCCTCGCAGTCCCGCTCGTGGCAGTCCACGCGCGAGAAAAATGCGAGGAGGCGGCGGATTTTCCGCTGCCCCTCTCGCGTCCACTCCCGGTTGTCGAGGCAGGCGGCGTTGAGGAGATAGTTGAAGCGGATCGCGTGGCGGTGGGCGTCACGGACATGGACCGCCAACGCCCGCTTGGAGAGCGGCGACAGCATGTACGAGGCGCGGCCTCCACCCAACGCGTCGGCGGGGAGTTTGCCGAACAGATCATAGACGGGATACCCCGCGAGCGCGTCGACCAGATCAGGCTCGAAGTTCGTGGCGACGCTCAACCGCATGACGAAGCGTGGTGCGAGTGTCTGCTTCGTGCCAGGGGCTTGGACTCTGCTTCCGCCCGCCGGTTACGATCGCCCAAGGCCGTACTCCTTGAGCTTGTAGACGAGCGCGCCCCGAAGCACGATTAGCGCCCAGTCG
>CAYFIG010000418.1:0-982 GCA_964342905.1 uncultured bacterium | reverse complement strand
CCGCCTCGGTCCGATTGTTGGCGGTCCGGGCCAGGGCTCGGCGGATCAGCTCCCGCTCCACCTCACGGACAATCCGACCGGTGGTCTCAGGGATGGTCAGGGCGTCTTCGGAAAGGGCCACGGTGAGCTCCTCGCGGGGAAGCGTGAGGTGAGGGGGGAGGTCTCGCTCGTCGATCAGCTCTCCCTCACTCAAGAGCGCCGCCCGCTCCAGCGCGTGCTGGAGCTCCCGGGCATTGCCCGGCCAGGAGTAGTTCATGAGAATCCGGAGCGCATCGGGCGAGAGGCGCTTGGGAGACGCTTTCCCCTCCTCGGCGATCCGAGCCAAAAAGTGCTCCGCGAGGAGCGGGATGTCTTCGCGCCGGTCACGGAGAGGCGGGAGCCGGATCGGGAAGACGTTCAGCCGGTAGTAGAGGTCTTCTCGAAAGGTTCCCTGGCGGACCTCTTCTTCCAGGACTCGGTTTGTAGCGGCGATCACGCGGACATCCACCTGGATCATCCTGCTATCGCCAACCCTTCGAATCTCCCCCTCCTGAAGCGCGCGGAGGAGCTTGGCCTGGAGCCCGAGAGGAAGCTCGGTCACGTCGTCAAGAAACACAGTGCCGCGCTGGGCTTCCTCGAAGAGGCCCCGCCGGGTGGCGATGGCGCCCGTGAAGGCCCCTTTGACGTGGCCGAACAGCTCGCTCTCCTGAAGCTGTTCCGGAATGGCCCCGCAGTCGATGACCACGAATGGTCCGGACTTCCGTGGACTCGCGTAATGGATGGCTTTGGCAACCAGCTCCTTCCCGGTCCCGCTCTCGCCCTGGATCAGCGCCGTCCCGCGACTGGTTGCCACTTTCTCGATCTGGGTGTAGACCTCCTGCATCGGTTTGCTCTTCCCGACGAGGCCCCCGAAGCCGAACCGCTGCTCCACCACCTTCCGGAGATTTTCCACCTCGCGCCTGAGCCTGATCCGCTCGAGGGCCTTGTCGACCACGGCGAGGAT
>CAYFIG010000417.1:0-1907 GCA_964342905.1 uncultured bacterium | reverse complement strand
ACTCTCACCGAAGCCACCTTTGATCGAGAACTCGCCCAACACCCGGAGCTTCTCATGGTGGACTTCTGGGCCGAGTGGTGCGCGCCCTGCAAAATGCTCGCTCCGGTTCTGGATGAACTGGTCTCGGAGTCAGGCGGAAAGATCACCCTGGCCAAGGTGAACGTGGACGAGAATCCGGGGCTGGCCGCCCGGTACGGGATCCGCTCCATCCCCACGGTCCTCTTCATCAAGGGCGGCAAACTGCTCGACCAGGTCATCGGGGCGGTTCCCAAGGCTCAGCTCAAGAAAAAGCTCGACGGCCTGGCCTGAGCCTGGCCGGAGCCGTAGTATGAAGTCAAAAAGCCTTCGAGTTTCCCCCCTCTCGCCATCCCGTGAGGAGTTCGGCAAGCTCGCCCAGAACGGGAACCTGGTCCCGGTCTTCACCGAGCTGCCGGCTGACCTCGACACCCCGCTCTCGGCTTTTCTCAGGCTCAGGCCAGGCCCGTACGCCTTTCTTCTCGAATCGGTTGAAGGCGGGGAGAAATGGGCTCGCTACTCCTTCCTGGGCTCGGACCCATTGATGGTGTTTAGCGCCAAGGGGGGCCGGAACAGTCTGAGGAGCTCCGACGGGAAGACCGAGCGTCTCCCGGGAGGCAGTCCCCTCCGCGTTCTCCGGGGCGTGCTGGGCCGCTTCCACCCGGTGGCTGTCCCCGGGCTGCCGCGCTTTCAGGGCGGCGCCGTGGGTTACCTGGCCTATGACGTGGTGCGGTACGTGGAGCGGCTGCCGAGAACCGTCCCGGACGATCTGGGCCTCCCGGAAGCAGTCTTCCTGTTCACGGACAGTCTCCTGGTCTTTGACAACCTCCGCCATCGCCTCCTGGTGATCGCCAATGCTCACGTGGAGAAGACCGACCCGGTCTCGCTTGACCGAGCGTACGACGCCGCCGCGGTAAAAATCGGGATGCTCCTCGCCAAGCTGGGCCGGCCCGCGCGCACTCCGCCCCCACTCACCCTCCCCCCAGTCGAACCGCTCCTGGTCATCGGGGAGGAGGGATTTACCTCGACCATGGACCAAGCAACCTACATGGACCGGGTCCGCCGCGCCAAGGAGTACATCGCTCAAGGCGATGCCTACCAGATCGTGCCCTCGCGGCGCCTGGACACCAAGCTCACCGCTGGCCCGTTCACAGTGTACCGGGCCCTCAGGACCATCAACCCGTCGCCGTACCTCTTCTTCCTGCGCCTGGGCAAGACCTCTCTCGTTGGCTCCTCGCCCGAGGTCCTTGTTCGCCTCGAAGACGGGCTCGTGGAGGAGCGACCCATCGCGGGCACCCGCCCCCGCGGGATCACCGAGGCCGAGGACGCCAGGATCGAGGCCGAGTTCCTGGCTGACCCCAAGGAGCGGGCCGAACACGTGATGCTGGTGGATCTCGGGCGAAACGACGTGGGGCGGGTCTCCCGGCTGGGCTCGGTGGAGGTCACCGAGTTCATGGTGGTGGAGCGCTACTCCCATGTCATGCACCTGGTGAGCCATGTCCGAGGCCGCTTGGCCCCCGGCAGCGACGCGTTCGACGTGCTGGAGGCCTGCTTTCCCGCGGGAACGCTGACGGGGGCGCCGAAGATCCGGGCCATGGAGATCATCGAGGAGCTGGAGCCGACCCGCCGGGGCCCCTACGGCGGAGCGGTCGGCTATGTCTCCTACTCGGGAAATCTCGACTCCTGCATCACCATCCGCACCATTGTCTGCCACGGCGACCGAGCCTCGATCCAAGTCGGGGCGGGAATCGTCGCGGACTCCGATCCCAAAGCGGAGTGGCTCGAGACCTGCTCCAAGGCGCGCGGCCTCATCCTCGCTCTCCGCGTGGCTGAAACCGCCCGGTAAGGGTCACGGCACGCCCATGATCCTGGTCATCGATAATTACGACAGC
>CAYFIG010000416.1:0-1930 GCA_964342905.1 uncultured bacterium | reverse complement strand
CACCCGCCCTCCGAAGACCGTTCTCCGAGCGTACTCTTCGTCGTAGTGGATCGGGTGGTTGTCTCCTGTGAGCCCCGAGAAGAAGAGAAAATGCGCGTCGGTCAACGTTCGGGACGGGCTCTCGAACCGGGCCCCGATGGTGAAGTCCTCGAAGTAGAGCTGTTGCAAGCTGTCCATGGCCTTCCTCGCGAATGGAGTCCCGTCAACGCCGATCTTGAGTCCGCCGGGGCCTCAACGGGAACCCAGGCCGCCGAAGCGGGGGGCGGAGGGAAACGGCTGGAAAAGTCAGGCAGGCACTCTGGAAGAGACGCTGGCGGCGGAGCGGGATCTACCTGGCCGCCACAAGGCGGTTCGGGCACCCAAGCTCCCGGTAGTGGCCACTCAGCTTGCTGGCCTGAGCGGTGTCGAGCCGCGGAGCGGTTCGGACCCGGTAGATCGGCGCCTTCCCCTCCGCCTGGATGATCCGGAGCCCGTGCCCTTTCTTCCTGATCTCCAGGGCGCGCTGGATCACCTCGCGAAGGGGATACGGGCCATCTTCGAAGAAGAACTCGTTCGGGCCCCGCTGCTCGCTCGGGCGCGAACCGGGCTTCGCCTTCACGTCGACCCTGACCTCGGCGGCCTTTTCAGCATTGGGGAAGGGCCCAACCAGCACCGCGTAGAGGCCGTTCTCCATGTACGTGATGGAGCGGGAGGTTGGGAGGCCGTCCTGGTTCAATCTCCGCTCGCACTCGTCGGCCTCCGCGGCGATCACGAAGGGCGGGAGCTCAAGGCTAAAGCGAGTCGGCCCCGTCTCGGCCGGCGTCGGCCCTCCAGGGCGCACTTTCATCGCCGGCTCTGCCTTCTCTTTCCCGGGCTCCTGCGGAGCCTTCGCGACCTGGCCGGCAGCTGGTTTTTCCGTGGCGGGTGGGGCCAGTTTTCCGGTGGGAACCTCGATCAGCGTGGGCGCTTGGAGAATTGGCTGCGGAGCGCGCACGGTCGCCTTCTTCGGGAAGAGACGCGGATACCAGGTGTAAGCCACCGCCCCCACGCCGATGATGATAAAGATCAGGAAGATGAGCTGCTTTTTGTCACCCATCGACGGAAGTCATTGTCCATAGAGAGGGAGCCGAATGTCAAGAAATTGGTGGCGGCATTCACTTCGGACGGGAGGGGACCCCGACCCGTAAGGACGTTCTGGCGAGCCGAGCCGCCTCGCTTCGCGGAAAGTCTCGAACCAGCTGTCCCCAAATCTCCCGGGCACGATCGGTCTCGAACAGGCTGCGGTAAGAGAGACCGAGCTTGTAGAGGGCGTCGGGCGCTTTGTTCCCCCTGGGGTACTGATCAAGGACCTTCCTGAACTCGAGCAAGGCCTGACGGAAATCCTGCTGGGCGAAGTAGGCGCCGCCGATCCAGAACTGGGCGTTTTCGGCCAGCGGATTTTTTGGGAAGCGGGCGATGAGATCGGTGAATTCCAGGACCGCCTGGCCCAGGTTCCCCGACTGATATTGGGAGAGGGCCGAGTCGTACAGCCGTTCAACCGATTCAGGTCCTCCGGGAGCCGGGGTGGGAGTGGGTCCGACCAGCATGGCGACTTGACCGGTCAACGTATCGACGGCTGCCTTCACCCCCTTGATGGATTCCTCGACATCCTGAAACCGCGCCTCCAGTCGTCCCATCCGCTGGCCCAGGCCCTCCACGTCCCGGCTCTGCCGGACGAGCCCCGCACTGGTCTCCTTTACTGTGGGGATGGTCTGGGCGAGGTTTCGGTTGACCTCCTCTACCTTTGCTTGGAGGGCAGCGACGTCTGCCCTGAGGAGCCGCACGGACCCACGGGAGGCGCACCCGGTCAGCGGGATGAGAAAGACCAACAGAACCACCCCCCCGCGCCGCCGATCAGTTCCCATCAGACCAGGAACGGTCGCGGAGCAATCGGAGAGGTGGACTCCCTCTT
>CAYFIG010000415.1:1742-1939 GCA_964342905.1 uncultured bacterium | reverse complement strand
ACTTCTCGGCCACGACCTTGCGCTTCACCTTGAGCGTCGGGGTCAGCTCGCCGCCCTCCTGGGTGAAGTCAGCAGGCACCACCGCGAACTTCTTGATCTTGGCGTAGGACTGGAGCTGCGCGTTTTTCTCCTCCATGATGCGCCCGACCCGCTCCAGCACCTTGGGGTGCTTGGTGAGCTGGGCGTAGTCGGTCACC
>CAYFIG010000415.1:0-1732 GCA_964342905.1 uncultured bacterium | reverse complement strand
ATGGCCTGGCTCACGAAGGGATCGGTCTTCAGGAGGTTCTCAATATTCTGGGGGGCGATATTGATCCCGCCAGCGGTCACGATCAGATCCTTCTTCCTGTCCGTGATGAATAAGAACCCGTCCTCGTCAATCCGCCCGATATCGCCCGTGTGGAACCAGCCGTCAGGCTCGAAGACCTCCGCGGTGGCCTCAGGCTTCTTGTAGTAGCCGCGGGTGGCCACGTTGGGGCCTCGGGCCAGGATCTCGCCGTCGGAGACAATCTTGAGCTCCACACCCGGCAGCGCCTTCCCCACCGAGCCAAACTTGAAGTGATCGAGCCGGTTGATCGTGAGCGCGGGGCAGGTCTCAGTCAGCCCGTAACCCTCGAGGATCAGAATCCCCGCGGCGTGGAAGAACTCGGCGATCTCTTTGGAAAGCGGGGCGCCACCGGAGTTGGCGAAGCGGAGCCGGCCGCCCAGCGCCGCATGGAGTTTTGAAAAGACCAGCTTGTGGGCAATGCGGTGCTTGAGGCGGAGGCCGGCGGGAATGGGCTTCTTGGCCTGCTGGAGCTGGCTCACCTGGCGTCCGACGCCAAGCGCCCAGCGGAAGATCTTCTTCTTGGCTGGTGACCCCGCCTCAACCCCAGCCAGGATCCGGCCGTACACCTTCTCAAAGACCCGCGGAACGCTGGCGATGAATGAGGGGCTCGTTTCCCTCAGGTTCTCTCCGACCTTATCGAGGTTCTCGGCGAACGCGCTCGTGAAGCCGGCGAAGATCCCGAAGTAGGCTTCGGCCTGGGCAAACGTATGGGCCAAGGGGAGGAAGAGAAGGTCCTTGTCGGCCTCGCTCACCTCCGAGGCCTGGCCCAGCGCCCTCATGGTCGCCATGTGGTTGCCGTGGGTCTGGACCACGCCCTTGGGTGGCCCGGTGGTGCCGGAAGTATAGACGATGGAGGCGGTGTCCTCGGAACGGACAGAGGCGACGCGATCGGCGATAGCACTCTTAAGCCTCTCGGCATTCTCCCGCCCGAGTTGGCGGAGTTTGTCCCATGTCAAGACTGAGGACTCGCGGCCTTCATACCCCTGAATCACCACGATCTGCTCGAGCCGGTCCATCTTGCCCCGCACCTCCAGGGCCTTGGCGAGTTGACCCGGGTCTTCCACGATGAGGGTCCGGGACTCGGAGTCGTTGACGATGTAGGCGATCTGCTCAGTGGTATACGTGGGATAGATCGGGACCGTCACGCACCCGGCGGAGAGAATTGCGAAGTCGGCCTGCATCCACTCGGCGCGGCTCTGGGAGAGGAGCGCGACAGCTTCTCCTTTCTTCCGACCTACCGCCACGAGCCCCAACGCCAGCTCCCGCACCACCTCTCCATACTGGCGCCAGGTGAGTGTCTCCCACCGGCCGGCTCGCTTGAACTCTTGAGCTGGGCGGTCTCCGCCCTTCTCCACGCGGTTCCAGAACATGCGTGCGAGAGTGTCGTCAGCCATGGCGTTTCCTCCCTGCCTTCATCAGATCAGCTTCCGGAGCTCCTTGCGCAGAACCTTTCCGACCGGGCTCTTGGGCAAAGAGTCCACGAAGCGGATCTGTTTGGGGCACTTGAACTTGGCCAGCTTCTCCTGGCAAAAAGCCGTGATCTCTTTCGCGGTGGTCTCGTAGCCGGACTTGAGCACCACGAAGGCGAGCGCGTCCTCCCCCATGAGTGAATCCGGCATAGCTACCACCGCGGCTTCGGCCACCTTCGGGTGGA
>CAYFIG010000414.1:0-1939 GCA_964342905.1 uncultured bacterium | reverse complement strand
CATGTCCCGGGCCCCGATCATGAGCGGGATCAGGAAGTTCCCGAACGCCCCGAGGAGGATCGGCATGGCCACGAAGAAGACCATGATAGTGCCGTGCATCGTGACCAGGACGTTGAAGACTTCCGGTCCGACCTCGCCCCACCCTGGGACCGCGGTCTCGGGCCAGGCGAGCTGCCAGCGCATCACGTACGCCAGAAGGCCGCCCACGACCGCCCAGAACAGGCCCAGGGAGAGGTACTGCTTGCCGATCATCTTGTGATCGGTCGAAAAGACGTAGGTGCGCCAGAAGCCCTGCTCAGCGTGATGGACCAGGAGTTCACTCATTGTCTTCCCCCTTGCTCCTCTGCTTCCTCAGGAGGACGGCCACTGTTCCCGTACCCATTTCGCGTACTCGTCAGGGGAATGAACGTAGAGCCACCCCTTCATCCCCGAATGCCCGAACCCGCATAGCTCGGCACAGGGAAGCTCGTACTTGCCGGGCTTGGTGGCCTCGAACCATGCCTCGATCGCCCGTCCCGGCACCATGTCCTGCTTGAGGCGCAGGTTGGGCACGAAGAAGCTGTGGATCACGTCCTTCGACTTGAGCACGACGCGTACGGCCTTGTTGGCCGGAACATGCAGCTCGTTCTCGAACTCCCGATCATCCACCGTCCCGAACTTGCCGTCGAGCCCCGGATAGAGGACTTCCCAGTTAAACTGCTTGGCCGTCACCTGAATCGTCAGCTCGGTCGGCGGGATCTGTCCCTTGACCTTCGCCCACACCGTGGCACCGCGAAAGTCGATCCAGAAGTCCAGTACCAGCACGATCAGAACCGGGACGAGGATCCAGGCAGCCTCCCGCAATCGGTCGCCCTGGACGTAGGTCGCGCGGCGGCCTTCCCGGCGACGGTAGAGGATCAGGAAGAGGGCGAACGCCCCCAGCGTCAGAAAGAACCACACCAGCGTCACGTAATAGATGAGGGAGATGATAGAATCGATTTCCCCTCCGTAGGTCGAGACGTTCTCGGGTAACCATCGCATCCAGTTCAGCATGGGGTCGCCTCCCGCTTTCTTACCAGAGAGGGTTTCCGAGCTGCGTCCGCCAAATCCTTGATGTGGACCGATTCAAGCTCGCGGATCACGAGCGCCTGGATCCTCCCCCAGACCGGATGGACCGGACAGAAGCTGTCGCGCGGGCACTGGCCGGGCCGGATCAGGCAACGGTTGAGGTAAATCGGGCCCTCAACAGCCTCGATGACCTGCTTCAGGGTGATCGCCTCAGGCTCCTCGACGAGCGAGATACCGCCAAGCGCGCCGCGCCGTGTGCGGACGAGGCCGGCGTGAGCGAGGACCTGGATGATCTTGCTGAGGTACGCTCGAGGCACGCCCGTGCGACGCCCGAGATCATCAGTCTTCACGGCGGCACCTTCGGACTGGCCTGCCAGATCCACGATGACTCGAACCGCGTAATCGCCTTTCAGGGTTAGCTGCATTAGTGGACCTTTCTGATCCTGTTGGTCTTCAAGATAAGTTGCTTGTACTTCTGAGCACAATCCGCCGGTTGCGCCATTTTTCTGATGCAAACGCTCTAATTTTGTCGTCGAAGGCGATCAGGACCCGGCCTGGGACACGGCTAGACCTGCGGTGAGCACCGATGGCGTCAAGCTCGATCCAGATCTGATGCCAGCTTCTTCAGGCGGGCTTTCGGACTTTGCGGGACCGCGCGGACACTAAAAGAGGCTTCTAGCTGCCTTCCGGGTTAGAAATCTTCAGGTTTCACCTGCTCGAGCCACTGGCTCACTTCCGCGGGCTCAGGTGAAACACTCCCGCGGCCTGAGAGCGGCTGGGCGTGGGCCAGCACCGTCGCGCTGGCGTAGATGGGGACCTTTGCCCTCAGCGCGAGGGCAAGCGCATCCGGCGGGTAGCAGGGAAGGCTCAACTCCGCCTCAGCTCGCCGCAA
>CAYFIG010000413.1:564-1952 GCA_964342905.1 uncultured bacterium | reverse complement strand
CCTGCGGGTCGATCCCGCGCCGCCCGCCCGGCCTGAGCCCGGTTCCGCCGCGGCCCCCGCCGGCCTCGAGGAGCCCCTGCGCCCCGCCGGAGGGACGGAGGAGAAGGAGGTGGGGTTGCAGGAGGAAGGAACTTGGAGGGAGAGGGGAGCGCCGAGGTGGAGCCCCGGCGTCAGTGCGCGTGCCGTTCCCGGTGTGAATGCCTCCGGCGATCTAAATAGATTAGCAGCCCCACGATCGCCAACAACAGGGCAAATGCCCCATACGCCAACCAAATCCCCATGGCCGACTCCTTTAAGGTTCCAACCACCAGATCACAAACGCGGAAACCAGATACAGAATCAATCCTACCACGAAGACGAGCGGACGGAAAAGATCCCCCAGCCACGAGCCGACGACCAGAACACCGAAGAGGATGGTAGCAGCGTTGGTGATAAGCCGGACAAAATTGGAGCGTCTCTTGGGGGTGAGCAAGGGCGCGAGCAAGGTAGACGAAAGTATACCCTCCTTTCCCCTCTGGTGCAAGGCGATTCTCCCACCGCCGGACTTGAAGCAGCGGAGGGGCGGGTGGAAGAATTCCTGCGGGGTCTCCGGGACGAGGCGCTGCGGGGACTGATACCGGTGGTGATCGGGGCAGAGCTGGAGGCGGCTCATCCGGAGGTGCGGGTGCTCAAGAGAATCCAGGGATTCCCGGTGTTATTCACGGCGGGGATGGAGGAGGATCAGGTGGTGGTGGAGCTCATCACCCGGTGGGATGCCCGGTCAGCGGTCGTGGCCGGGATGGAGCAGGAGACGGGCCGGCTCATCGCCATCCTGTCGGCGGCCGGGATCGAGGCGCGGGGGGTGACGCCGGGGAAGGGAGGACATCTCTTGCTTGAGATCCTGACGCAAGCGGCAGGACTGGAGCAGTCGGCGATTGCGGCCCGCCAAGGGGTAGGGGAGTTCATGGACGATGCGGAAGTGCTGGGAGGCCAGCTCTAATGAGGTGGCTGATGAAGGAAGATAGCGCGCTGCAGGAGATCCTCATGACGTAATCCCAGACAGCCGACCTTCCCTTCACGGAGTTGCCCCTTTACGTTCCTCCCTCCCATCTGCTATCCTTTGTTCGGCGTTCCCGACCTCGTCGGGACAGGCCACCGCAGTCCCGCCGAAGTTGCGCCCGTAGCTCAACTGGATAGAGTGACAGGCTTCGAACCTGGAGGTTGCGAGTTCGAGTCTCGCCGGGCGCGCTCTCATCCGGCGTGGAAATGGGTGCACCACGGTACGGCGTACCGAAGGAAGGTTAGAAATCTTCGGGCCGTTAGCTCAGCTGGAAGAGCGCCGGACTCTTAATCCGGATGCCGCGTGTTCGAACCACGCACGGCCCAAGGACTTACGATGATTTTTACGG
>CAYFIG010000413.1:0-554 GCA_964342905.1 uncultured bacterium | reverse complement strand
CCTGAAGGAGCGGAACGAGGCGGCCCAGTTGGAGTGGGCTGAAGCGACGAGTTCGTAGTCTCCCCGGGCGCGCTTTACCTGGCCCGGGAGGCGAGTGCAGCTCGGTACGACGTACCGAAGGCTTAAGGTTCAGGGTTGGATTGAGGGATTCAATCAGAAAACGCAGGGCCGTTAGCTCAACTGGTGGAGCAAGGGACTCTTAATCCCAAGGAGAAGGTTCGAGTCCTTCACGGCCCAAGGACTTACGATAATTTTTACGGGATGAATCATGAGGTATGGTCGATCGGGCACGTGGCGAAACTGGAAAACGCGCAGGATTTAGGATCCTGTCCCGAAAGGGTTGGGGGTTCAACTCCCTCCGTGCCCAGAGGATTGGTCTATTCCACCGCGGGTGTAGCTCAGTGGTAGAGCACCTCGTTGCCAACGAGGACGTCGTGGGTTCAAGTCCCATCACCCGCTTTACTTTTAGGGAGCGCTGTTACGGGCGGTTTAGGTCCGCGTTCTTATGCGAGGAGGGGGCGTGAAGATTACTGATTTTGTTCGGGAGCGGGCCG
>CAYFIG010000412.1:464-1959 GCA_964342905.1 uncultured bacterium | reverse complement strand
GCGCCGTAGGGACAGCCCGCCAGATCGAGAACGAGGCGGACATGCTGCCGGTGGGCGGAGGCTCCATGTTCACCGAGTTCCTGCTCGGGCTGCTGGCCCTCCTGGCTGTCTCGGTCGGCGCCAAGGGGGCCCCGGTGGCGGCGTTTGCCAGCGGGCTCGGCGGCTTCATCAGCGTCTGGGGCGTCCCGCTCCAGTATGCGGTGTCGCTGGCCTTCGCGGCGTTCATCATCATTGTGCTGGTCGTGACCCAGCTGCTCTTCCGGGTCATGAAGGTTACGTTGACGGAGTGGCTGGGCGATGTGATCCCGCCGCTGCGCAACCAGCATGTGGCGTCCCTGATCTCGCTGGGGCTGGCCCTCCTGCTCATGATGACGGGCACCTGGATCTACCTCTGGCAGCTCTTCGGTGGCGCCAACCAGATGATGGCGGCCCTGGCGATGCTGCTGGTGACGGTCTGGCTGGCTTCGGTCGGGAAGAACTGGCTCTACGCCGGGCTCCCGATGATCTTCATGTACATCACGACGGCGGCCTCCATCCTGGTGACCGCCTACAACATCTATTTTAACGTCTACCAGCCGAACCTGGCGGCCGGGCGGATAATTCCGATCATCGGCTCCGGGCTCATGGTGCTGGTGGCGATCCTGCTGGTCGTGGCGGCGGCATTTATCGGGTACGACGGCTGGCGTGCCTTCATGAAGTACCTGCGACGGCCCGCCCCTGCTCCGGGGCCGGCGCCTGCCCGGGGGTAGACGGCATACCCTCGCGTCGATCAGCAAGGGTGTGAACGCAGCGCCGGGGGAGGGCGACCTCCCCCGGCGCTCTCCGACACGAATCCCTCGCCGGGCCGGCATGCCGACACACGGGTTGGTCGAGCGCATCGGGAGCGCCTGGGACGCGGTCAAGCAGTTCATGTACGGGCTGACGGGCCACGAGTTCGCCCGTCACGCCCTCGAGATGCGGCATGAGATGGAGGCGGTCTTCATGGTCGTCACCATGGGGGACCTGATTGGGGTGCCGGTCCTGCCGCCCATCTACTCGCTGCGCCTCTTGCCGTACGTGGTGCCGGAAATCGCCACGTGGAAGCGGAACATGGCCCGCCGGAAAGAGTTCTGGGAGAAGGAAGAATATGACTTGCACGGCGTCTGAGTCCGGATAGGGGGACCCACATGGCTGCCCAGGAGAAGTCCAAGAAGGGCGGGATTATGAGCGTGCTCAAGGACATCGTGTACGGGATGTCCTCCCACGAGATGGCCCGCCACGCTGTCCGCACGCGGGCCAGCATGGAGCATCTGTTCATTCTGATCACCATGGGGGACCTCCTGGGGGTCCCGATCCTCCCCCCCTACTACTCGCTGAGGCTCCTGCCGTACGTGACGCCCCAGATCAGCGCGTGGAAGCGGCGCATGCTGAGGGAGCGGGACATCACCGACGTCCTGGGATAGGCCCCATGTCGCTCAGGACGGTCTTCGAGAGCCAGCCCGACCGGCGGTACATC
>CAYFIG010000412.1:0-454 GCA_964342905.1 uncultured bacterium | reverse complement strand
GTACATTATGTTCGGGGGGAAGGGCGGGCTGGGGAAGACCACCCTTTCCGCCACCAGCGCCTTCTGGCTCGCGAGCCAGGGCAAGCGCGTTCTCCTTTTCTCTGTGGATCCGCAGGCCAGCCTCTCGGACATCTTCCAGAAGGATATCTTCGGCAAGGGCCCGGTGCCGATCATGCGGAACCTGTGGGCCCAGGAGGTGGACGCGGATCGGCGGATCAAGGACTACCAGGAGGAGATTCGGAAGAAGATCCTGGACATGTACGGCTTCGATCGGGTGCCGGAGGAAATCGACAACTACATCGCCGCCGCCTCGGCCGAGCCCGCCATGGAGGAGAGCGCCATCTTCGACGCGGTCGTGGACATCATCGTCCAGGGCGACTATGACTACTACATCTACGACCTGGTCCCGCTCGGCCACGCGCTGTACTACCTCTCGATGGCCAAGGTCTACGAC
>CAYFIG010000411.1:990-1964 GCA_964342905.1 uncultured bacterium | reverse complement strand
TCAACCGCGAGATCGCCCCACTGCTCGTCGGCAAAGACCCGCTGGCGACGGAGCGTCACTGGCATGACCTCTTCTACCGGCTGAACCCCCGCGCTCAGACCGGGGTCTGGTCCTCCGCGGTGAGCGCCGTGGACATCGCGCTCTGGGACGCGAAGGGGAAGCACCTGGGCCAGCCGGTCTGGCGGCTTCTGGGCGGATACAGCGCCACCGTGCCCGCCTACATCACGTTCGGCCTCCTCGAGTACACGCGCGAGCAACTCGTGGAAGCGGCGAAACACTTCACGGCCCAGGGACACGACAAGCTGAAGATGGTGGTGGCGATCAACGGGGCCCGGGACCCGGCCGAGGATGCCGCCCGGGTGCGCGCGGTGCGCGAGGCGGTGGGCGAGCGGGTCGAGCTCATGGTGGACGCGAACTACCTCTTCTCCTTCCCCCACGCCGTGGAGCTATGCAAGCGGATCGAGCCGTACGGGATCACCTGGTTCGAGGAGCCGGTCTACGGCAACGACGCCCGCCTCCTCGCCAACCTGCGGCGGCAGACCCGGATCCCCATCGCGGCGGGCCAGAACGAGGGGCACAAGTGGCGGCACCGGGAGCTCCTGGTCCACGAGGCGGTGGACATCCTCCAGCCCAACGTCGTGTACGTCGGCGGGTACACCGAGGCGGTGAAGGTGGCTGCCATGGCCCAGGCTTACAACCTGCCCATCGCCAACGGCGGGGGCTGGCCGCACCACAACATGCACCTCATTGCGGGCGTGGCCAACGGCTGGCGGGTGGAGTTTCACGTCCCCATGTGGGTGACGGGGGAAATGATTTTCCGGGATCCCCCGAAGCCCGTCCGCGGGACGGTGACGCTCGCTGAGACGCCCGGCCTCGGCCTCGAGCCGAAGGAGGAGGTCCTCAAGGACACCCGCGAGCCGTGAAATTGGGTGGGCTTCAGCTCGCCGGGTAGCCAGGGTCGGCCTTGATCTTCT
>CAYFIG010000411.1:698-980 GCA_964342905.1 uncultured bacterium | reverse complement strand
TGCAGCCGATGGAAGGCGATCAACTCTTTGAGGTTCAGGGGGCCGAAGAACGGGTGCTCCCAGGTCCCGGAGGGCGTGTCTCCTTCTGGCAAGGAGCTTACCAGCACTGCGGTCTCTTCCAAAAGCCACGCCATCTCCGCGCGAGCAGTTATCGGCGCTCGCTACTTCTTCACGTAGATCTCAGCGCCTTTTTCCCTGAACTCTTCGGCCTTCTCGCGGAGCCCCGCCTCCAGCGCCCGCGTGTCCTCGAGGCCCCGCTTCGCGGCGTACTCGCGGACATCC
>CAYFIG010000411.1:365-688 GCA_964342905.1 uncultured bacterium | reverse complement strand
CAGCGAAAGGTTGAACTGGTCCTCCCATCGGAACTCGAAGCGCGCCTGGGAGAGCGCGTCGTCCCACTCGCGCGCGCGCGGGTGGCCCTTGGCCAGATCGGCGGCGTGGGCAGCGATCTTGTAGGCGATCACGCCGTCCTTCACGTCCTTCTTGTTCGGGAGCCCGAGGTGCTCCTTCGGCGTCACGTAGCAGAGCATGGCGGTGCCGAACCAACCGATCATCGCCGCGCCGATGGCTGAGGTGATGTGGTCGTACCCGGGGGCGATGTCGGTGGTCAGCGGGCCCAGGGTGTAGAACGGCGCCTCGTGGCAGACCTCGAGCT
>CAYFIG010000411.1:0-355 GCA_964342905.1 uncultured bacterium | reverse complement strand
GCTGACGTTCGGCAAGCATCTGCCCGTGGAGCCGGCAGACCTGGAGCTGCCGCTCCATATTCTCCTTGATCAGGTGCATGGGGACATGGCCGGGACCTTCGATCATGACCTGGCAGTCGTACTCCCACGCGATCTTCGTGAGCTCGCCCAGAGTCTCCAGTTCGGCGAACTGAGCTTCATCGTTGGCGTCAGCGATTGAGCCGGGTCGGAGGCCGTCGCCGAGGGAGAAGCTCACGTCATAGGCCGCCATGATCTCGCAGATCTCCCTGAAGTGGGTGTAGAGGAAGCTCTCCTGGTGGTGAGCCAGACACCATTTGGCCATGATGGAGCCGCCCCGGGAGACGATGCCGGTGAC
>CAYFIG010000410.1:0-1969 GCA_964342905.1 uncultured bacterium | reverse complement strand
TCGGCACGGTGTTCGCGGTGCGGCGCCTGCTCCGATGCCACCCATTGCATCCCGGGGGATATGACCCTGTCCCCTAAGGAGCCTCGACGATGACGGGCCCTATCACCGATCTCCTGGGCACGCTCCTGACTGCCCTTGATAAGGTCACAGGAAATATGGGACTGGCCATCATTCTGCTGACGATCATTATTCGTGTGGTCCTCCACCCGCTCAGCCGAGTGAGCCTGAAGTCGATGAAAAAGATGCAGGCATTGGCGCCCCAGATGGGGGTGCTCCGGCGCAGGCATAAGGACGATTCCAAGCAGGCGAATATCGAGGTCATGAACTTGATGCGGAGTGAGGGTGTCAACCCGCTCGGGGGCTGCCTGCCCATGCTCATTCAGTTCCCGGTGCTCATTGCGCTGTTCAATCTGCTTCGCCCTGGAAGGGGGTTTCTCGAGGGAGAGAGCTTCCTGGGCATCCCGCTCTCCCTTACCCCGTCCTTCGGGGAAATCAGCCGGGCCCCCATTTTACTCGTCTTTCCGATCCTCGTAGGGGTAACCACGTACTTTCAGAGTCGGTTGAGCATGACCGATCCACAGCAGGCCAAGCTGTTCATCTTCATGCCGTTTTTCATAGCGTATACCGCAATACTCTTTCCCGTGGGCATGTCACTCTATTGGATCGTGTCCACCCTGACTTACATCTTCGAGTACTACATCATTGTGGGGCGGCCCGTCCGACCTGCACCAGCCCTCGCCCGACCCCAAGCTTCCTCGCGGCCGCCCGAATGAGGGGGCGGCGGGAGCGTTTGAGGGCCACCAGCACATGAGCAGGCCACTGCAATGACGGAGGTACGCATGGAGCAGATCGAACAGAACGGTCGGACCGTGACTGAAGCCGTTCAGCGCGCGCTGGCCGAGCGTGGGCTCCGCCAAGAGGACGTTGAGGTTGAGGTACTGGACGAGGGAAGCCGGGGGGTGTTGGGGCTAGGGGCCCGGGATGCCCGCGTGAGGATCACTCTCCGACGGGGTCGGAGCGATACAGTGAAATCCGTAACAGAGGAACTGCTTACCCTGATGGGATTTCGGGCGAGCGTGACGGCAGGCGAGGGACCCGAGGGCATCCGTGCGGATATAGGGGGCGAAAACCTCGGCCCGCTGATCGGGAGGAATGGACATACCCTTGGGGCGATTGAGACACTGGCAGCGGTGATCGCTGGGCGCAAGCTTGGAGCACCCGTCCGGATTGAGCTGGATGTTGCAGAGTACCGGAACCGACGTCAACAGGCGTTGCAGGATTTGGCTAGACGAACAGCAGACCGAGTGGCCCGGTATGGGCGAGAAATTGCCTTAAATCCCATGGATGCGCGGGACCGGCGGATCATTCACATGGCGCTACAGGATCACCCCGCCGTCATTACCGCGAGCCGAGGGGAAGGGGAGGATCGTCGCGTCGTGGTCCTACCTCGGGCGAAGCCAGCATCCGGCGAAGACGGGGAGCGGAAGGAAGCGGTCGCCGGCGGCCAAGCCCCCCCTCCAGAAACGCACCCATCTGATGCCGAACCAGCCAGCCAGGCGGCTAAAACGGCTGGGCGTGGGCGAGTAAACAGTCGACGTTTCGACCAGCCGTCCAGGGAGACCCCACGATCGCGATGGAGCGCTGGTGGGACGAGGACGTTCCGTCAACAGGAACGGCCCAATACACCTACTAGATGGGCCAGGAAATCGCATCCGGGAGGGCCCTCTCCAAGAAGCAGTGGAAGGCCGGATGGGCTTCCAGTTGACGCGGAGCTAGAAGCGGAGATTGAGGCGCATTTAGCGAAGGAACGGGAGAAGCATTTGGCGCAAGGTACCAGCATACAAGGTCAGGAATCTGGTGCTAGCGGTTCTGCCCCCACCCCTCCGGACCCGAACCCTCTAGAGGAGTAGCTGAGTATCCAGGCGCTTCCACCGCCTGCTGTCGCCCTATTGATGGACGGGGCGGCTCG
>CAYFIG010000409.1:1382-1979 GCA_964342905.1 uncultured bacterium | reverse complement strand
TTGGGCGTACTCCTTTTTTGCTTCCTCGAGCGGGCGGCGGGTAAAGGCCCCGAGCTCAGCCAAGCGCTTCCTCCGTTCCAGCTCCTGCGCAGCCAACTCGACCCGCGCCTGGGCTTGGAAGTAGTCAGCCTGGGCCTGGGCAAGCTGGGGGCTGTCGATGAGGGCGAGGACCTGGCCGGCCTCGACCCGGTCGCCCGGGTTGACCATGATCTTGACGACCTTCCCGGACACCCTCGGGCTTACATTCACGATCCGGTCGGC
Organism: uncultured bacterium; assembly: GCA_964342905.1. Taxonomy (GTDB): domain Bacteria; phylum Methylomirabilota; class Methylomirabilia; order Rokubacteriales; family CSP1-6; genus CAYFIG01. The sequence continues at coordinate 1,718 of CAYFIG010000409.1, read as the reverse complement.
CGGGGCCTCAACAAAGCCGTTGGCGGTGATGTGGTCGCGGATTGTCCCGAGGGTGACCTGTTCGGTCTTGAGAACGTGCTCTCTCAGCTCCTTCGGGATCTGGACCTCTTTGGCCCCTCCAGGGCCTTCATCCGCGTGCTCGTCGTCGGCGTGCTGCGCACCCTCCCGCCCCGCCAGGACCACGACCGCTCCGACAGCGATGATCAGAACCGCCAGTACTCCCGCCCCCGCCTGGGCGTGGCGCCGCACGGGACCGCCCAGATACCAGAGGACAGCCAGCCCGAAAGCCAGGAGGACACTCACAATGATCCCGCCCCAGAGTCGCGTCTGCGCGGA
>CAYFIG010000409.1:0-1372 GCA_964342905.1 uncultured bacterium | reverse complement strand
GCCAGCCCGACAGCCAACACCAGGCTTAGGGTGACCCCGCTCCAGAGCCGAACCTGAACAGGATCCCGTCGGACCTGGAGAGGAAAGGTCCCCTGAATCGTGTCCTTCGAGGGAACCGCGCCCCGGAGGGTCAGGACGTAAGTCGCCGGGGATTGGACGACATGCTGGCCGGTGAAGATTCCCGCCTCTTTCTTCTCGAGCCTGATTTTTGCCTCCTCCGCCGCCTTTCCCTTGAGGATGGTAGTCAGCTCGGCGTCCTCGACGGGCACGGCGCTGCCGAGGAGAGGGTCCTTCTGGGAGGTGTCGAGGATCTCCACCCTCAGCCGGACCGGCTTTCCCGCTATGGGAGCGGCAGGAGCATGGGTGAGCTTCAGCTCGTACACTCCTGACCGCTGGGAGCGAACGATCTCTCCTTCGTCTCCTTCGCCTTTGAGGAAGCGGGCCACTTTGACAAGGAGAGATGCGGGCTTGTCGCTATCGTCGCCGGCGCGCTCGGCGGCATTGCCATTGGCCCCGATCAGGACGAACAAAAGAAGAATGAGGCTTCCCGCTCCGACAGCCTTCACCCATGTGCACCCACTCGAGAACGACATGGCCCCTCTCCGTTAGGGGGAAATCCCGACGACCCGGTCAAGCTGGGCGGCAGCCTGACGGTAGTTCCGCAGCGCGAAGGCGTAGTCAGTCTTCGTGACCCGAAAGCTTCGCTGGGCCTCCAGGAAATCGAGGAGCGTAAGGGCTCCCTGCTCATAGCCCTCCAAGGTGAGTTTCAGGAGCTGCTCGGCCTGGCTGAGGATGCCACTCTCAAACGACTCCAGTTGCCGTTGAGCTTCTTGGGCACGGAGGAAAGCCTCCTCCACCTCGAGGGCCACCTGTTGCCCGGCTAAATCGAGTCGTGCCTTGGCGGCCTCGACCCCAGCCCTTGCTTGCTGGATCTCGCCCCTGATGGCCCCGAAGTCGAAGATCGGGAACGAGACCTTGGGAGTGATGAGGTACTCCCAGCTGGCCCCTGTCTTTCGTTCGCGCATGTATTCCGCGGAAACCGAAAATATGGGGAGCCACTTTGATTTGGCGAGGGAGACCTGGGACTCCGCTGCTTTCTGGCCTGCCTCCGCTTCCCTAACCTCAGGTCGGAGATGAACGGCCTTTTCCCTGAGCCGCTCCAACTCGGGCTCCAACTTCGGGAGAGGCGGCTCGACCACTTTCAGAGGAGTCCCCAGATCGCGTCCGAGGAAGAAGTTGAGCCCCGCCCGCTTCTCCCCCACCGCTCGCTGGGCCCTTAAGACTTCTTGGATGGCCTTGGTATATTCCACCTCCGCCTTGATCCAGTCAGCGCGCGGAGCGTCTCCCGTTTCGAACCGTGTCCGGGCTGCTT
>CAYFIG010000408.1:0-1983 GCA_964342905.1 uncultured bacterium | reverse complement strand
CCGAGGAGATCGAGGCCGTTTCTGACCACCTGACCCACGGCTCTAACCAGAGCCAGCCGGGCATCGGTCAGGGCACGATCGCCGGAGATTACCCGATGCCGGTTGTAGTAGGGGTGGAAGGCCGCGGCAAGCTCCTGGAGGTAATAGGCGACCCGGTGGGGCTCCAGGGCTCGGGCCGCCCCCGACACCAGGTCGGGGAACTGGAGGAGCCGCTTGATGAGGCTCAACTCTTCGCCAAGGGAGAGTGGCGACAGGCCCACGTGTCCCCAGTCGGGGACCGCGAGCTTCTTCTGCTTGAGGTGTTCAAAGATGCTCGAGATGCGCGCATGGCAGTACTGGACGTAGTACACCGGATTGTCAGCGGATTGCCGGGTCACCCCCTCGAGGTCGAACTCGAGGGGGCTGTCGTGGCGGCGCGTGAGGAAGGTAAAGCGGGCGGCATCCCGGCCCACCTCCTCGATCAGCTCCTCCATCAGGACAAACTCCCCTCGCCGCTTGGACATCCGCACTGGCTGGCCACCCTGGAGGAGCGTCACGAGCTGGACGACGAGCGCCTCGAAGGCCTCCGGGGGTTTACCCAGGGCAAGCACCGCAGCCCTCATCCTCGGGAGATACCCATGGTGGTCAGGCCCCACGAGGTCGATCAGCCGGTCCGCGTCCCGGAACTTGAAGACGTGGTAGGCAATGTCCGCGGCGAAGTAGGTCAGCTCGCCGTCTGACTTGACAAGGACCCGGTCTTCGTCGTCGCCGAAGCGCGAGGCACTGAACCAGAGGGCACCGTCCGCTTCGTAGGCGAGACCCTTTGCCTTGAGCAGCTCGATGGTTTCCTCCGGAAGGCCGGGCTCCCGAATCTCGGTGGCCTCGGAGACCCAACGGTCGAACTCCACGCCGTACTCCCGGAGCACACGCTCCTGCTCGTCCCGAATCCGGCGGACCGCGTACCGCCCGAGGTGAGCCAGGCGAACCTCCTCGGGTTCGGCGAGCCCCCGCCTTCCTTCCTGCGCGAGGTAGTCTTTGGCCAGGTCGATCAGATACTCCCCGGGGTACCCCCCCTCGGGGACCTCCGCGGCCTCGTCCAAGGCCTGACGGATCCGTGCCTCAAAGGAGCGCGCCAGCATCGTGGCCTGGGCGCCCGCGTCGTTGACGTAGTATTCGGTAAACACGGTGTAGCCCTGGGAGCGCAGGATGCGCGCGAGCGAGTCGCCCACGGCCGCGGCGCGAGCGTTGACGATCACCAGCGGGCCCGTCGGGTTGGCGGACACAAACTCGATGCGGATCCGCTCCCCTTGACCCCGGTTGCTCCGGCCGTATTCCGGGCCAGCCTCGAGGATCTGGCGGAGGGCTTCGAGGCACCAGGCCGGGGAGAGGAAGATGTTCACGAACCCCGGGCCGGCCACTTCCACACGCTCCACTAGAGGCAGCGTCGGCCAATGCTTGGCGATCAGCTCAGCCACCTGTCGAGGCGGCTGGCGCGCGACCTTGGCCAGATGCATGGCCACGTTCGTCGCGTAGTCGCCGTGGGCGGCCTCCCGGGGTACCTCCCAGAGAAGCTCCCCAGGAGGGGGAAGCCCCGCGGCCCGAAGCGCGGCGTGGAGGCCCTCGGTGAGCTGGTCGGTGACGTTCAGACCCATATCCCTCAGTGAAGACACGGATCGCCGCTCTCGGGCGGCGATAGCTCATGATACCGCTCAGGTGAGCGCCCGGTGAAAGAAATTCCGAGAGGGACGACCGCTAAAGGCCGATAAGGGCCCGGATGGCGGGGAGATTCAGTGAGCGTCGGAGGGCCTCGGCGAGGGCGTCGTAGGCGGCCTCCCTGAGGGTCCGGTAGTCAGTCGAAGACGCGACGGATGGTGTCAGGGCTCGCCTCCCGAGCCAGGCCAGGAGACGACTCCGAACCGTGGGGGAATCGAGGCAGCCGTGGAGGTAGGTGCCCCAGACCCTGCCGTCAGGGGTGATCAGCCCGTCGGTCTCGTCAACCGGCTC
>CAYFIG010000407.1:0-1985 GCA_964342905.1 uncultured bacterium | reverse complement strand
GCCGGCTTGGCCAGCCCGTGCGTAGAGCGTCTCGAAGTCGCCGGCCAGCCAGATCACGGTGCCCAGCGCTTTGAGCGCCGCCATCCGCCCCTCGCGACACGGGAAACCGCCGCCCGTGGCGATCACGTCCCCGCGTTTCAGTTTGAGAAGGTCCAGCAGCTCGGCTTCCCGCTCCCTGAAATAGGCCTCGCCGTTGCTCTTGAAAATCTCGGGAACGGAGCAACCCTCCTGGGCCGAAATCATGTCATCAGTCTCTACAAAGCAACGGCCAAGCCGCTTGGCCAGGAGCCGACCCACCACGGATTTTCCCGCGCCCATGAAGCCGACGAGGATCACGTTCTGCGGCGCCATTCGCGGCGATCCTAGCACAAACTAGGGCTCAGCGCGCCGTGCGGTGAACCGTCCGCTCGGCGGGGACCCGGCGGTAGGCGCAGTCCTTCATCCAGCAGCGGCGGCACTGGGTGAAATAGTGGTCCACCCGGGCCTCGGGTCCGATCCCCACCAGGAGCGAGATGCTCTTGGCCGGGGTCATCACGCAGTAGTTGTTCAGCCTCACTTCGATGGGATCCCCAGGGAAGAGCGAAAACAAACAGGCCTGCTCGGAGACATCCCACCCTGCATATCCAGGGCTGACCCGGTTGGTCGCCTTGAGGTTTTCCGGGATCGCCACCTGGCAGAGCAAGTCGTTCACGTACTCCGCGAGGCATTCGGCAGCCGCCGATCCCACGCTGTCAAGCATCACCGCCAGCGGAAACTCTCGGGCCTCGAACAATGCACGCACGCGTACCTCGATGGGTTCTCCGATCGTGCAGATCGCAACTCCCACGGCGCGGAGCGGTCCCCACAGTCGCTGGACCTGGGGAATGTGAAGCGCGGTGCCGTTGGCCAGGCGGATCTGATCAGGTTCCTGCCCGGCTACGGGGATTGCCCGGTAGACCGCTCGGGGAGCCATGAGCTGCTCTCCCAGAGCCAAGGCTGACTCGAGAAGGTCCCGCACATCCACGGTTGGCTGATCGATCCCCTTCTTGTAGCCCTGAAAGCGCAGAACCTCGTCGGGGTCGATCTGGAGCGGGACCTCCGAAAGGACAACCGGTTGGGAGGTCAGCACGGAATTGAGCACGGTGAGGTCTCAACTGGATTGAAGCGCCCGGTTCAGATTTGCGTCAGTATTACTTCTGGCGCGAACGGACCACGTCGGCGATCCGGCGGATATGCTCGGGTGTGGAGCCACAGCAGGCGCCGACGATGTTCGAGCCCGCGTCAAGAAGCGCGGGATAATGCTTGGCCATCGCCTCCGGGTCCAGTTCGTAGGTGACCCGATCACCCGAGGTGATCGGGAGCCCGGCGTTGGGGTAGGCGATGAGGGGAACATCGGTGACTTGCCGCATCTCCCGGATGATGACGACGGCTCGGTCGGGGCCACGGCCGCAGTTCATGCCCACCACGTCGGCCCCCGCGGCGAGAAGATTCCGAGCAACGTCCGCGGGGCTCTCCCCCCACATGGTGCGGTCTCGGTCGTGGAGCTCCTCGTACTGAAAAAACATGGTCGCCATGACCGGCAGATCCGTTACTGCCTTGCAGGCCCTGATGGCGGCCACCGCCTCTTGGGGAAACATCATCGTCTCGACCGCGAAGAGGTCCACGCCGCCCTCGGCGAGCGCTTCCGCTTGTTCCTTGAACGTCTCAAAGTACTCCTCATCGGTGGTGTCGCCGAGCGGCTCGTACTCGGCGGGAAGCCGGCTTGTGGGACCGATCGAGCCGGCCACCCACTTCCCCGGTGGGCACACCGAGCGGGCCAGCTGGACGCCCTTGACGTTCAGCTCGCGCGTCCGGTCTCCGAGCTTGTACTCGTTGAGCTTGAGCCGGCTGCCGCCGAAGGTGTTCGTCTCCACAAAGTCCGAGCCCGCGTCGAAGTAGCCCTGATGGATCCCCCGGACCACCTCAGCATGACTGTCGTTCCAAAGCTCGGGGCACGCCCCGTTCGC
>CAYFIG010000406.1:0-1986 GCA_964342905.1 uncultured bacterium | reverse complement strand
GACCTTACTCTCCCGCCACCACCATGCGGGCCACCAACATGGTGGGAGCCGAGGTTCTATTTCTGAGCGCGAGGTCGTTTCCCACACCTTCGATAGCCTGGAACATCTCCAGCAGGTTCCCCGCCACGGTCACCTCTTCCACGGGGTAGGCGAGCTGGCCGTTCTCAATCCACAAGCCGACGGCTCCCCGGGAGTAGTCGCCGGTGACCATATTGACCCCAAACCCGATCAGCTCCGTGACGTAGAGCCCGCTCTTGACCGAGGCGATCAGCTCCTCGGGGGACGCGGTCCCCGGAGCGAGGGACAGGTTGGTGGTGGTCACGCTGACGCCGCTCCCATCCCTGGCGGCGTGATGGGTGGAGGGGAGCCCGAGCTTCCGGCCGCTGTAGGTATCCAGGAGGTACGATTCGAGCAGTCCCTCGTTGACGAGGACGGTGCGCCGAATGGCCAGGCCCTCGCCGTCGAACGGGCGGGACCCGAGAGCGCCCGGGATCGCTCCATCGTCCACAATGGTGACCTGGGAGGATGCGATCCGCTTTCCCAGCCGATTCAGCAGGAACGAGGCGCCCCGGTACAGGGTCGGGCCCGAAGCCGCGGCGGCAAGGGCCCGGACCAGGCTCGCCGCAGTTTCTGGATCGAAGATCACCGGTACCTCGGTCGTCTTCATCTTGCGGGCGCCGAGCCGACGAAGCGCCCGCCGGGCCGCGATACGCCCCACCTCCTCCGGTGGATCCAGCCGGTCCCGCTTCCGCGCCAGCGTGTACCAGGACTCCCGCTGCATCTCGCCGTTGGCCGCCGCCACCGGGGAGACCGTGAGACTGAAGCTCGAGGTCCGGTACGTGCCGGCGAAGCCCTGGGAGGTGGCGTAGGCGTACTCGGCCTGGCGATCGAAGGCCTCGGTCCCCTCTGAGTTGGTGATCCGGGGATCGGCCGCGAGCGCCGCAGCTTCCGCGCGTTTGGCAAGGGAGAGCTTCTCCTCGAGCGCGATAGCGTGCCCGTCCGGATCGTAGAGGTCGAGGTCGGGGATCAGCGTGGCCATCTCTCCGGGATCCGGCAGTCCGGCCAGCGGGTCTGCCGCGGTGAGCCGCGCGAGGCTGGTGGCTTCGTCAACCAGCCGCTCCAGCGAATCTCGGGAGAGATCGGAGGTGGAGGCGGACGCCGCGGCCTTTCCCAGAAACACCCTGAGGGAGAGCCGCTGCTCCCGGGCGTGGGTCACGGCCTCGGGCTGGCCGAGCCGGACCTGAACCGTGGCGTGCTGCTCCTGAATCAGGAACGCGTCGGCCTCCGTAGCGCCGCGCGCCTTTGCCAGGCTGAGCAGTTCCTCGAGCAGCTCGGTCATACGTCGGTGCCGCCCACAGTGATGCCGTCCACGCGAATGGTGGGGAGCCCCACCCCCACGGGCACTGACTGGCCGTCCTTGCCGCAGGTGCCCACCCCTTCGTCGAGCTTGAGATCATGGCCCACCCGGGAGACCCGGGTCAGCACGTCTGGCCCGTTGCCGATCAGCGTGGCCCCCTTCACCGGGGCGGTGATCCGGCCGTTCTCGATCAGGTAGGCCTCGCTGGCGGAGAAGACGAACTTCCCGTTTGTGATGTCCACCTGGCCGCCGCCGAAAGCCACCGCAAAGAGGCCGTAGGGAACCGAGCGGATGATTTCCTCGGGATCGTCCTCGCCCGCCAGCATGAAGGTGTTGGTCATCCGGGGCATAGGCGGATACGCGAACGACTCGCGCCGCCCGTTGCCCGACGGCGCCATCCCCATCAGGCGCGCGTTCAGGCGGTCCTGCATGTAGCCCACGCACACCCCCTTCTCGATCAGGACATTCCGCCGGGTGGGCGTTCCCTCGTCGTCCACATTGAGGGAGCCGCGTCGGTTGGGCAGGGTGCCGTCATCCACCACGGTCACCAGCTCCGAGGCCACCTTCTCACCTAAGCGGCCGGAGAATGCCGAGAGCTTCTTCCGGTTGAAGTCGCCTTCCAACCCGTG
>CAYFIG010000405.1:0-2005 GCA_964342905.1 uncultured bacterium | reverse complement strand
GAGGTAGTCTGAGGTTCTGGTTGGGCCGTACTTTTAAGCAGGGGGTCGGTGGTTCGATCCCACCACGGCTCACCAGGGTCCTGACCCCGTCGTCTAGCCTGGCCAAGGACGCGACCCTTTCAAGGTCGAGACCGCGGGTTCGAATCCCGCCGGGGTCACCACACCCCTCCGCGCGAGGGAGACATCCATGGGGCAGCAAGGCATCCGAGAGCTGGTGGGGCGGGTCATGATCGACCCGGACTTTCTTGCCGAGCTTGTCCGCGCCCCCGAGACCGTTCTGGCTCAGTATCAGTTGAGCCACGAGGAGCGGGTCGCCGTCCTCCAGGCTTTAGCCAAACTGGGGAGCACCCCGGCGCATCAGCGCGCGCGGGCGTTGAAAGCTGCCCTGGTCAAACGCTTGGCGACGTAGCCAGCCGGAGGGGTCGTTGACCAAGGTCGCTCCGCTCGACTTTCTCCACCAAGTTGCAATCTTCAAAGAGATCACCGAACCCCACCTGGTTGCGCTCGCGCTCCGGTTTCGAGAGCAGCGGCTCAGGAAGGGCGAGGTGCTGTTTCGGGAGGGCGATCCTGGTCAGGAGCTCTTCGTGATTCGCGAGGGGAGTGTGGTGATCTCAAAGCCGGTCCTCGGCCGGGTCGAGCAGGTGCTGGCGCGGCTGGGGCCCGGCGACTTCTTCGGCGAGATGAGCCTCTTCGACCGGGCCCCGCGTTCAGCTTCGGTCCAGGCCGAAACCGAGACTCTGCTGCTCTGCCTGGACCGGGAGAACCTCCTCCAGCTCATCGAGGTCAGCCCCCCCGCCGCCGCCGCCTTCTTCTATCAGCTTGCTCAGGTCTTTATCAAGCGCCTCCGGGACACCGGCACGCTGGTCGCCGAGGTCACCCGGTGGGGGCTGGAAGCCACTGGGCTGGACGTCGAGCACAAGTTTCCCGGCTGAGACCGTTGCCCTTTCAGACCAAGCTCGATCTGCTCGTTCGCCGGGACGACGGCGAAGCCTTCGAGATCCGGGAGGTCCCGAGCGCGCTGGCGTATCTTCAGCACAAGCCCCAGCGCGTTCCCGCGGACGCCTACGAGCTGGCCCAGCTCGCCGCGCGCGGCGACCACACGACCTACGTCCTGAAGAACCGGACCACTGAGCATTACCTGCTCCTCACCGAGCCCGAGCGCTTCCTCTGGGAGCAGATGGACGGCCGCACGTCGCTCCAGGACCTGGCCACCGCCTACGTCCTCCGCTACGGAGCCTTCGACTTCGACGTGATCCCCGCCCTCATCGCAAAGCTCCGGCAGGCCGAGTTGCTCACCCTCCGCCCCACCTCGCGCCTCCGGGAGACGCTGGCCCGCCACCGCCGAAACCCCGCGGCCAAAGCTGTCGAGACGACCCTGCGGAGGTTGGAGCACCTCACGCTCTCGAGTCGACGCATCCATGCCACGTTCGAGCGCATCTACCGGTGGGGAGGGCGCTTGCTGTTCACGCCGCCATGCGTCGGAGTGGGCCTGTTCCTCGCAGGTCTCGGGGCCGTCTCAGTGGTCAAGCTCTGGCGCCACGCCGCCGAGATCGCAGGGCCGCTGGCCCAGCACCCGATCCTCTCCCTGGTCCTGGTCAAGCTCCTCCTCTTCGTCACGCTGGCCATCCATCAGATTCTGCACGGGCTGGGGTGCATCCACTACCGGCGGCGGGTGCGCGAATACGGGTTTACGTTGCTCCACGGCTTCGTCCCCACCTTCTTCGTGGACGTCACGGACATCTTCATGGCAAGCCGGCGGGCACGGGTGGTCACCGCCCTGTCCGGAACGATGATCCATCTCTACCTTGGCAGCCTCTACCTCTGGGCCGCGACCCAGATGTCCCCGGGGCTCCTCCAGAGCTTCACCGTGGCTTCCGGGGTGCTGCAATTGCAGGCCTTGTTCGTCAGCCTCTACCCCTTCTGCTTTCTCGAGATGGACGGCTACCACATTCTGGTGGACCTGCTCGGGCTCCCCACCCTCAAGCAAGACTCCTGGCAGTTTGTG
>CAYFIG010000404.1:0-2011 GCA_964342905.1 uncultured bacterium | reverse complement strand
CGCAAGTGTATCACGCGTTGTGTTTTGCGGCGCCGGTGGGGTATAGTGTGGCCGTGACGACGGGAGGACGGTAGATGGGCTACGCGACGATCTTCCTCGAGAAGGCCGACGGGATCGCCACGCTGATCCTTAACCGGCCAGAGGCGCGGAACGCCATTGACCTCACGATGCGCGAGGAGATTCTCTCGGCCCTGGACGAGCTAGAGGCCGACGCGGCGACGCGGGTGATGGTGCTGACCGGAGCGGGGGAGCACTTCTGCGCCGGCGGGGACGTGAAGAGCATGAAGGCCAAGCGTCACACCGCGGCTGAGGGGCGCGCGCGGGTGGAATCCCTCAACCGGATGGTCCTCCGGCTTGTCCACTTCCCCCGGCCCACCATCGCCATGGTGGACGGCTTCGCCGTGGGAGCCGGATGCAACCTCGCGCTCTGCTGTGACCTGATTGTCGCCTCTGACCGGGCGAAGTTTGGGGAGGTGTTCGCGCGGATCGGCCTGGTCCCTGACGGCGCGGGGACATACTTCCTGCCCAGGCGGGTGGGGCTGGGCAAGGCCAAGGAGCTGGTCTTCACCGCCGACGTGATCGATGCCGCTGAGGCGCTCCGGATCGGGTTAGTGAACCGGGTTGTCCCCGTCTCAGATCTCAAGTCTGCGACCCTCGAGCTGGCGCGGAAGATCGCCCAGGGTCCACCGAAGGCGCTGGCGCTGGCCAAGCAGCTCTTAAATCGTGCAGCGTCATCAGACCTCGATACCGCGCTGGACAGGGAGGCGTTCGCCCAGGCCATCGCCATCACGACCGAGGATCACCAGGAAGGGCTGGCCGCCTTCTTCGACAAGCGCGGACCGCGCTTTGCCGGCAAATAGCGATGCGCAAGGCCAAGATTATCGGGACCGGCATGGCGGTTCCGGAATGCGTCGTGGACAACCATCTCCTGGCCCGCTGCATGAACACTTCCGATGAGTGGATCGTCCAGCGCACCGGGATCAGGGAACGGCGGGTCTCTCCCGACACGTATCGGATGCTCCTCAGGCTGGCCGAAGCTCCCGACAAGATCGCCTTCATGAACGAAGTGTTCGCGCAGGGACTCGACGGCAAGATCGACTCCACCCTGACGGTCTCCGACCTTGCCTTCGAGGCCTCGCAGATGGCGCTCAAGAACGCCGGGATGACGATCGGGGAGATCGACTGCATCATCGATTCCTCGACGATCCCGGACTTCGCCTACCCCCACACCGGCTGCGTGCTCCAAGGGAAATTCGGCCTCACCTCTACCCCGGCCTTCAACCTCCAGCAAGGGTGCGCGGGGTTCATTTACGGCCTGGCCATTGGGGACCAGTTCATCCGCACGGGTCTCTATAACCGGGTCCTGGTGGTGGGGGCGGAGCTCCTCTCCTCCATGTTCGACTATACGGACCGGGGACGGGACATGGCAGTGCTCTTCGCCGACGGCGCTGGAGCTATCATCCTTCAGGTAGTGGAAGAAGGGAGCAGCGGCCTCATCTCCCACCACCTCCACACCGATGGGACGATCTTGGAAGGCTTGGCGGGAGAGATCTATGGCTCTTCTACCTACCCAGTGGTTTCGAAGAGGAAGCTCGACGAGGATCGGGCGCGTCCCCGGATGAACGGCCGGCAGGTCTTCGTTCACGCGGTGCGACGGTTCAGGGAGGTCATCGGAGAGTGCCTCGAGTCCAACCGGCTCACAGTCTCGGACGTGGATCTCTTCATCTTCCATCAGGCGAACATCCGGATCATCGAGGCTGTGGCCGACGCGCTCAAGATCCCACTCAAGAAAACCTATAACAACGTGGACAGGTACGGCAACACCGCTGCGGCCTCCGTTCCGATCTGTCTCCACGAAGCCCTCATGGCCGGGCGGATCAAGGAAGGAGATCTGATTCTCCTGGCCGCCTTTGGGACCGGCTTCTCGTGGGGAGCGTCCCTCCTTCGGTGGTAATGCCGTGAGTTGGCTTGAGTGGCTTCGGCTCCGCGGACGCCCGCCGACCAAGCGGGC